>NZ_JBEYHT010000035.1:0-79459 GCF_040635425.1 Streptomyces laurentii
ACCTTTCTGTACGGCGACGGCGACGGCCGGAAAACAAGAGGGTTCCTGTGACTCTATCGTCAGGTGGGCCCCTCTGGTCCCGGGCGCCCCCGCGGCTCGTATGCGCGCTTCTCTCTTACGCCTTACTCCTCCGGTCCGAGGAGCACCGCCGCGTAGTTCTTGCGGGCGGCCGTGTCGTACTGGAGCGCGACATGACTGGTGGCGGACGTGATGTCCCGCCAGAAACGCTGGAGTTCGTGCTTCTCGCCGAGGCCGCCGGTGCCGGCCGCCCCGACCAGCAGGGAGGCGGCCTCCCGGAGCATCTCGGCGGCGAAGGTCGCGTTGCGCTCGTTGCGCGCCATGTGCTCGGGCGTGAACAGCCGGCCGTCCAGGACGGCGGCGTTCTCGGTCACCAGGTGGCGGGCGGCGTCGATCCGGCCGGAGGCGCGGACGACGGTCAGCTCGGCGGTCTGGTTGCGGCGGCGGCCGGTGATCGACCCGGCGCAGGCGGCCAGCGCGCCGGCGGCGGCGCCGACGACCGGGGCGATGAAGGTGAGACCGCCGACGGCCTGGAAGGGCACGTTGTGGGCGGGCACGGTGGAGGCGCCGTTGCGTCCGGTGAGCATGTCGGCGCGGTCGAAGGACAGGTGCCGCGGCACGAACACGTCGTCCACGACGACGGTGTGGCTGCCGGTGGCCCGCATGCCGACGCTGTCCCAGGTCTCGCGCACGGTGTACGCGCCCCGGGGCAGGGTGAAGAAGCGCAGCGCCGGGGGCCCGTCCTGGCCGGCCACCGCCGCGCAGACCATCACCCAGTCGGCGAAGTCGACGCCGCTGACGTACGCCCACTGGCCGGTGACCCGCCAGCCGCCGTCCGCGGCCTTGGCCCGCCCGGCGGGCATGAGGCCGGTCGCCACCACCGTGTCGGGCCCGGCACCCGCGCCCCAGAGGGCCTGGTGGCCCTCTTCGGGCAGGTGGGAGGCGAAGCGGGCGGAGTACGCGGCGAGGGAGGCGCACCACGCGGAGGCGGCGCAGCCCTCGCCGACGGCGACGACGGCCCGGGTGAGCTCGTCGAAGGTGCCCTCGGTGCCGCCGAAGCGGGCGGCGACGAAGTGCCGGGCGAAGCCGGCCTCGCGGATCGCGTCGGTGACCTCGCGGGACAGGACGCGGGTGGTGTCGACGTCGGCCGCGTGCCGCGCGGCGAGCGCGCGCAGCTTCTCGGCCGCCGGGAACAGCCCGGTGTCGCCGGCGACCGAGGGGGCCACTGATGCGGTCACCGGGGCTTGGGCCTCGACGACGCTGCCGTTCACGCTCATGCCCCGGCCCCCTCGGTCACGGACGCCGCCTCGGCCTCGGCCACGGCCTCGGCCGCCACTTCGGCAATCGCGCGGGCGAAGCGCTCCAGGGTCTCGCCCGGGCTCGGCCCGTCGAGCGCCTTGAAGATCCGCTCGGCGCCCGGTCCGTGCCGGTCCAGCTTCACGTGGGCGAGCGACACCTTGGTGTGCTCCGCGTCGACGGCCTCGAAGTCGACCTCGATCTGGCTGGCGCCCTCGTCGGTGGGGATCGACTGCCAGTCGGGGTCGATGCGCCAGGTCATGGAGAGCCGCCGGCCGGGCACCCATTCGAGCACGCGGCCCCAGACGGCCTCGGTGCCCTCCACGTCCCACTCGTAGTAGCGGCCGCCGACGCCCTCCTCGAAGGCCAGGCCGGCCCGCTCCTTGCGCACCAGGATGTGGGTCGGCGGCCACCACCGCGCCGGCCGCTCCGTGAAGACCTTGAAGCAGTCGTCCGGGGTCGCCGCCACGGTCACCGTCTTGCGTACGTCGGGCAGGGTCTGTGTCTTCGTCTGCGCCTGCGTCTGTTCGGGCACGGGGCCTCCTCGTTCAGCCGGGTGTCCGTCCGCCCGGTCGCCGCGTCGAATACGCCCACGCTGACCGGTCGCGCTAGGACTCCTGTCGAGTACGGCTCGACGCCGCCCGCTCCGGCGGGGCTCCACCGCCGGCCCAGGCACCCGCAAGGTGACCGGCCCACCGTCGACCCACTCGGCCGGGGCATCGGGCGGGACTCGCAGGGGAATTCGACGCGGCGGCCGGCCCACGCACGGCCGCCGGCACGAGTGATGGGGAGAGCACGATGACGGACGCGGGACGACGAGTTGCCTTCGTCACGGGCGCGACCAGCGGGATCGGTCTGGCCGTGACCGAACTGCTCGCCCGGCAGGGCATCGCGGTGTTCGGAGTGGCACGCGACGCGGAGAACGTACGCACCGTGGTGAAGGAACTGCGCGAGCAGGGCCTCGAAGTGTCCGGCACGGTCTGCGACGTGACCAGCCCGGAGCAGATCAAGGAGGCCGTCGAGGCGGCGGTGGCCCAGTACGGCCGGATCGACATCCTCGTCAACAACGCGGGCCGGGGCGGTGGCGGTGTGACGGCCGAACTCCCGGACGCCCTCTGGGACGACGTCATCGAGACCAACCTCAACGGCACCTTCCGCGTGACCCGCGAAGTCCTGAGCACCGGCCGGATGCGGGACGGCGACTGGGGCCGGATCATCAGCATCGCCTCCACCGGCGGCAAGCAGGGCGTCGAACTCGCCGCCCCCTACTCGGCGTCGAAGCACGGGGTCGTCGGCTTCACCAAGGCGGTCGGCAAGGAGCTGGCGGCGAGCGGCATCACCGTGAACGCCGTCTGCCCGGGATACGTCGAAACGCCGATGGCCCAGCGCGTACGGCAGGGCTACGCCGGCCACTACGGCGTGACCGAGCAGGCGATCCAGGAGAAGTTCAACGCCAAGATCCCGCTGGGCCGTTACTCCACCCCGGAGGAGGTCGCGGGACTGGTCGGCTACCTCGTCTCGGACACGGCCGCCTCGATCACCGCGCAGGCGCTGAACGTCTGCGGCGGGCTCGGCAACTACTGATGTCCCGGAGACGGACGGATCACCAGGCAAGAGCAGAAAGGGAGTCCTGACCATGACCGCTGTGACCGGTGCGCTGCTGGCCGAACCCGACGTGACCACCTTCCGCACCGCGATGGGCCGCTTCCCGACGGGAGTCACCCTGCTCACCCAGGGCAGCGGCGAGGACACCATCGTGATGACCCTCAACAGCCTGACCTCGGTCTCGCTCGATCCGCTGCTCCTCCTGGTGTCCGTCAAGGCGGACGGCCGGATGCTGCCCCGGATCTCGCGGGCCGGCAGCTTCGTGGTGAACGTCCTCACCGAGCCGCAGCGGGACCTGGCACAGGAGTTCTGCCGCCCCGACCGGCCGGAGGGCCACGCCGCGATGCTGCGGCTGGCCGCCGAGGAGGGCGTCACCGGCAACGCCGTACTGCCCACCGCCGAGGCCTACTTCGAGTGTCTCGTGGACGCGGAGTACCGCGCCGGCGACCACACCCTGCTGATCGGCCGCGTGGTCGCCCTGGGCCAGAACACCACCGCCTCCGACCCGCTCCTCTTCCACCGGGGCCGCTTCGGCCGGCTGCCCGCCGAGCCGACGGCGGAGGCGGCATGAGTACGGCCACGTCCCCTGCCATGTCCCCGGCCACGTCCCCGGCGCGGCAGGTCGCCGCGCCGGGCTCGCTCCGCCCGGTCGCCGACGGGGTGTACGCCTTCGTCCAGCCGGAGGGCGGCTGGTGCCTGAACAACGCGGGCCTGATCGTGGGCGCGGACGTCGCCGTCCTCGTCGACACGGCGGCCACCGAGTCCCGTACACGACGACTGAAGGAGGAGGTCCGACGGGTCGTACCCGGCGGCCCCGAGTACGTCGTCAACACCCACTTCCACGGCGATCACACCTTCGGCAACGGGCAGTTCGCGCCCGACTCCGTGATCGTCGCCCACGAGGGCACCCGTTCCGACACCGCGGAGGCGGGCCTCGGCCTGCGCGGGCTGTGGCCGGACGTCGAGTGGGGCGAGACCCCGCTGACCCTCCCCACGCTCACCTTCCGCGACGAACTGACCATCCACGACCCGTCGTTGCGCACGGAACTGCTGCACGTGGGGCCCGCGCACACCGCGAACGACGTGGTGGCGTGGGTACCGGCCCGCGGTGTCCTGTTCACCGGCGACCTGGTGTGGTCGGGCGTGACCCCGTACGTCCTGATGGGCTCCGTGACGGGCTCCCTGCGCGCCCTGGAACGGCTGCGGGCCCTCGGTCCCGCCGTCGTCGTCCCGGGCCACGGGCCGTTCGGCGGGCCCGAGTTGCTCGACGAGACCGAGGCGTACCTCCGGATGCTCCAGCGGCTGGCCGAGGACGGGAAACGGCGCGGGCGCACCGCCCTCCAGGCCGCCCGCGAGGCGGACCTCGGCGGCTTCGCCGGCCTCCTCGACGCCGAGCGCCTGGTCGGCAACCTGCACCGCGCGTACGCGGAGCTCGACGGCCTCGCGCCGGGCGCCCGGATCGACGTGGGCGCGTCGTTCGCCGAGATGGTCGCGTACCACGGCGGCCTGCCCACCTGCCACGCCTGAGCATCCGCGTACCGATCGAGAGGAAACCGAAAGGAGCGGACCATGCGGACCATGACGACGGAGACATCGCCGCAGGACCGGGAGACGATCGAGCGCCTGACCGCCGCGCTCGACCAACTGCCGCTACGGGCGGCCCTGGTACCGGCCGGGGACTTCGACGACGACGAGAGCGAGTCGCACATCTGGCGGGGGATCGACTGAGCGGGCACGCGCCGACGGCGGCGATGTCACTCATGGGAAGAGGGGCCCTGGTGCGGGCCCCTCTTCCCATGACGGACACCATTCCAGGCCCGCGGCTTCAGGAAGCGGCCGCCGGGCTGTCGCGGTGGATGACCCGGGACTGGGTCAGCAGCCGGCCGTCACGGCGGACCAGCACGTCGTCGACGGTGAAGGTCGGCTGGAAGGACACCTTGCCCTCGCGGTCGGTCTGGGTGACCAGCGTGTAGTACGAGACGCGCACGGTGTCCTCGTCCGCCGGGTCGGTCTCGATGAGCAGATGCCCGAACCAGTGCCGTACGGCGATGTCCTTGTACCGCGGCAGGTTGGCCCGCATCCCGGCCAGCATCTCCGCCCGCCCGCTCTGCCGCTGCCCGCCCGCGTGCGTCACCGACCCGTCCTCGGTGAACGTCTCGGCGAACCCCTCGATGTCCAGGGCGTCCACCCGGCGCATCTGACGGGCGTAGAACGTCTGCACCTCCGCGTAGAGGTCCCCCGTCACCTGCTGGTGGAGGGTCCCGACCGACTGAGACATGGCAACTCCCTTCACGACCCGACCCCCCTGGCCGCGCCGTCACCATCACCCTGCCGCGCGCGACTGCAGCCCCACTGGAGACCGGCTGGGCCGCCGTTGCGGGTGACACGGCGATGTCGCCTACGCGGAGGGATGCGGGGATCTATCCTGTGGCACCAGGCGCCCGCCCGAGGGCGCATGGAACCGGCAGTCACGCAGCGGGGGGTTGCAGATGGCGAGCGCGGAGATCACCCAGTGGGTCGCGCAGGCCGGACCGGCCATGACGGCCGCGGTCGGCGCGTACGGGGCGGCGGTCCTGACCCGCGCGGAGAGCGCGGCGGCCGACGCCACGGTGGGCCTGGGCCAGCGGATCCTCCAGGCGGTGTGGCGACGCCGGGACGAGGCGGGCCAGGCGGAACTGGAGCGGGTGGTCGACGAGGCCGCCGACGAGAACGACGAGGAGTTCAGCCGCGTCACCCTGGGCAGGCTGCTGCGGCGCGCCCTGGAGGACGACCCCGAGCTGCGCCGGGACCTGGCCGCCCTGCTGCCCGCCCCGACGACGACCACAGTGCACGTCACCGCCTCCGGCGACCGCTCCGTCGCGGCCCAGCACATCAGCGGCACCGTGATCACCGGCGACGGCCACACGCTGCCGCCGCGGCGGTGACCGAGGACGGTACGGTCCCCCGGCAGCGCTTCGACGCGAGCGGGGACCGTTCGGTGGCGGCAGAACGGATCCACTCCGTCCACACGGGGGACGTCCTTCCGCCCGAGGCACTGCACACGCCGAAGGACGTCACCGCGGCCCGGGGCACCTCGAACCTCCCGCGGGCGGGGCTCTGCCTGGGCCGCGAGGAGGAACTGACCGAGCTGCGCCGCATGCTGACCGGCCGGCGCGAGGGCGCGATCACCCAGAGCGGTGCGGTGAGCGGCCTGGGCGGCATCGGCAAGACCACCCTGGCCCTGCACTACGCCCACGCCACCGCGACGACTACGCGCTCATCTGGTGGATCAACGCCGCCTCGGCGGAGGAGATCGAGACCTCCCTCATCGGCCTCACCCGCCTCCTGGTCCCGAGCTGGGTCGGCACGGTCGGCCGTACGGAACAGGTGGAGTGGGCGAAGCAGTGGCTGACGTGGCACCCGGACTGGCTGCTGGTCTACGACAACGTCGAGGACCCCGACGACCTCACGCCCTACACGGGCGCGCTCCACCGGGGCCATCATCTGGCCACCAGCCGCCGCAGCACCGGCTGGCCGGACGACTCCCCCACCCTGATCCTGGGCACCCTGTCCCCCGACGACGCGGCCGAGCTGCTGTGCCGCCTCGCTCTCAAGGGCGGCACGCCCTCACCGAGCGATCAGGCCGACGCCCACGCCCTCGCCGAGGACCTGGGCCACCTTCCCCTGGCGATCAAGCAGGCCGGCGCCTACCTCGGCCAGAACCGCGGCGTCAGCATGGCCGCCTACCGCCGCCGCCTCGACACCAAGCTGGCCAAGACCGCGCACGGCATCGGCGCCGAACGCACCATCGCCCGCGTCTGGAACGTCACGCTCCACACCCTGGAGCAGGAGAACCCCCTGGCCGTGGACCTTCTGCACACCGCCGCCTGGCTCGCCCCCGACGCCATCCCGTACGCCCTGCTCACCCCGCCCGGCACCGACCCGGACGACGTGGCGGAGGCCATCGGCACCCTGGCGGCCTACAGCATGGCCACCGACACCGGCAAGACCGTCAGCGTCCACCGCCTGGTCCAGACGGTCCTCCGCACCCCGCGGCCCCTCGACACCGCCGAACCACCCCTTCACCTTCTGGGCCGCGCACAGGCCGAACGGGCGCTACTCGACGCCCTGCCCCCGCGCCCCGACCAGGACAACCCCACGGGCGATCAATGGGACGCCCTCATCCCCCACTTGATCGCCCTCGCGACCACCTTCTCCGCCAGCGATGTCGACTCTCCGCTCGTCAGGGCGTACATCACCGCCGTCGAGCGCCTGGAAGAACAAGGCCACATGGCCCGCTCCATCCCTCTCTGCGAGGCCGTCCTCACCTACTGCGAGCAAGCTCTGGTCCTGACCCACCCCAACACACTCGTCAGCCGCAACATCCTCGCCAACGCCTACCAGGACGCCGGGGAGCCGGAGCGCGCCATCGCCCTCCACGAAGCCAACCTCCCCCAGTTCGAGCAGACCCTCGGCCCCACCCACCCCAACACACTCGTCAGCCGCAACAACCTCGCCAACGCCTACCAGGACGCCGGGGAGCCGGACCGCGCCATCGCCCTCCACGAAGCCAACCTCCCCCAGTTCGAGCAGACCCTCGGCCCCACCCACCCCAGGGCGTTGATGAGTCGCAACAACCTCGCCAACGCCTACGAATCCGCCGGGGACCTGGACCGCGCCATCCCTCTCTACGAGGCCAACCTTGCCCAGTGCGAACAGACCCTCAGCCCCGCCCACCCCAACACACTCGTCAGCCGCAACAACCTCGCCAGCGCCTACCAGGCCACCGGAAACCTGGACCGCGCCATCACCCTCCACGAGACCAACCTCGCCCTACGCGAACAGACCCTCGGCCCCACTCACCCTGACACACTCGTCAGCCGCAACAACCTCGCCGCCGCGTACCAGGACGCCGGGGACCTGGACGGTGCCGTCGCCCTCTATGAGGCCACCCTCGCCCAACGCGAACAGACCCTCGGCCCCACCCACCCCAAGACGCTGATCAGCCGCAACAACCTCGCCTGCGCAAGGAAGGCCGCCGAGGCCGCACAGCACCCACCCTCGTAGCCCTCACGCCCCTCCGTCCCCACCACCGGACCGCAGAACCACCACACCATCTCGCTCATAGACCACGCGCCACCCCCATCGCTCAGCCCGGCGAATGGAATCCTCAACACCCCCCACCGGAAACGGATCCTTCCGAACGGCGATGAGCCAGTCGACCGCTCCAGCCCCGGACGACGAGCCGGTCGCCGTAGTGAGGTACACAGTGGCCCGGTCCGTGAGGTGCGGCGCCAGGCTGTTGCTCGCCGTGACGTGGGCGCCCGGTGGGATCAGAGCAAGTGCCGCACGGGCCGCCGTCTGCTGTGGGGTGTCGCGCCAGAAAGACGGGGTCGCCAGGGCGGCCAGCGGCTGGATAGGAAGCAGCAGAGCCGCGACCGCCAACGGGGCAACAACCCAGACCCGACGACCGTCCCGGCGCAGGGCATCCATCAACGCGACGAAGGCGATGGGCATCAGCACAGCGGAGTAGTGCAACTCCATTCCCCAGTAAGCCGGGTTCGGCGAGGTCAGGCGCCAGCCCAGAGTCGGCAGCAACAGCGGGGCGAAGGGGCTCCGGAGAGCAACCCCACCACTGATCGCCAACAGTCCCCCCAGCATGAGGAGTTTGGTCGACCAGCCGTCGGAGATGCCGTACGCCTGCGACTGGTCGAAGTAGCCGTAGCGGCCGTCCGGGGCCATGCCGGGAAGCAGGACCAGGACCGTCAGGGCCGTCCCCAGCACCGCCGCCGCTCCGAGCAGAAGTCCCGCCCTCCGGTGGTGGCGCCAGAGCAGCACGGCGAGGACCGCCGCCGTGGCACCCAGGTCCTCCTTGACCAGCAAGAGCGCACCGGCCCACCAGGCGCAAGCCACCCACCGGCCGTCGAGGTAGGCACGTCCTGCCAGCGCCAACAGCGGTATGGCGAAAGCGACTTCGTGGAAGTCGAAGGCCGTCAGCTGCTGGAGCCCCCAGGAGAAGCCGTACGCGAGCCCGAGCGGCCCCGCCGCCCACCGTCGCCCGCGCGGCAGGTGCCGGGCGGCGGCATCCGTGAGCACGTACGCCGAGAAGCCGACGAGTGCCGCCTGGGCCACGAGCAGGGTCTCCACGTGCGGCACGACAACGTAAAGAGGGGCGAGAAGGGCGAGGATCGGGTGGAAGTGGTCGCCAAGCAGGGGGTACGCGTCACCCGTGAAGCCGGGGCCCGCCGTGGCTGTGCGGATCTCGGACGCGGGCCAGCGGCCCTCCGCGTACGAGCGGACGGCCTGGTCGAAGATGCCCAGGTCGTAGCCGGTGGTGCCGAAGCGGGCGTGCTCCCGAAGGGCGTAGACCGCGTGGACGAGGAACACCGCCATCCCCACGGCGGCGGCCGGCGAGATCCGAGTCTTCCGCTTCCGGCCCCCGAGGCCGACGGGATGAACGGCCGTGACGGCAGTCACGGTGGTGACGGTGGTGATCGACAGCATGCGTGGAAGCGTGCGGCGCACCCGCTGAAGAGGGGCTGAGGGAAGCTGAGGATTTCCTCAGCTTTCGCACACCCGGCCGGGCCATACTGCCGTCGTGCGCATTCTGGTGATCGAGGACGAGGAACGCCTGGCCGCTTCGCTCCAGCGCGGCCTTTCCGCGTCCGGCTACGCGGTGGACGTGGCCCACGACGGCATCACCGGACTCCACCTGGCGCGTGAATTCCCCTACAGCGCCGTCATCTTGGACATCATGCTCCCCGGCCTCAACGGCTACCGGATCTGCGACCGGCTCCGTGCCGAGGGCAACGTTGTGCCCGTGCTGATGCTGACGGCGAAGTCCGGGGTGCACGACGAGGCCGAGGGACTGGACACGGGAGCCGACGACTACCTGGTCAAGCCGTTCTCGTACGTCGTCCTGGAAGCCCGGCTGCGTGCCCTGCTGCGCCGAGGCGGCTCGCGGACCCCGGCGGTCCTGGAGTCGGGCGACCTCTGGCTGGACCCGGCCCGCCGGGCCTGCGGGCGGAACGAGACGGCCATCGCACTCACGCCGAAGGAATTCGGCGTTCTGGAAAGCCTGTTGAGGCGCGGCGGAGACGTGGCGACCAAACTCGACCTTCTCGAAGAAGTCTGGTCGGCGGATTTCGCCGGCGACCCGAACATCGTGCAGGTCTACATCAGCGCGGTCCGCCGCAAAATCGACGTCCCCTTCGGCGCCGAATCCATCGAGACCGTACGCGGAGAGGGCTACCGCATCCGCGCGTCCTCCCGTCGGGGCTAGCGGCCGTGCCCGGACGGCCCGCCGCCGGGAGCAAGCGGCCACCGGCCCGCCGGCTGCCGCCGCGCCCCGCCTGGGTCACCGGCCTCGTCGCCGGGCTCGTGGTCGTCGTCGCGGCCGGGTGGCTCCGGTACGCCGACCGGCTCGCCGGGCCGCTCCCGCCGCTCGGTCCCCGGCTTTTCAGCACCGACCGCGTCGGCCCGCAGATCGAGTGGCTGCGGTTTCCGGGACTCGTCCTCGCGGCCGTGTGCGTGGCCGCCGCCTGCTGGCCGGCCACGCGAGGGCATCCGACGGCGGTACGGCTGCGCACGACGGCCGTGGCCGGCGGGGTGGCGGCGGCGCTGTACTTCCCGCAGCTGAGCTGGGTCGCGCGCTACAACTCCTTCACTCCTCACGAGACCGCCCACGCCGCGCTCTCGTGGGCGCTGAAGTTCGCCGCGCCCACCACGGCGCTGCTCACCGCCACCGCCGCGTGGACGGCGCTCGGCAAGGGCGCGGCCCGGATCCCGTTCCGCGGCCGGCTCGTGCTCACGGCCGCGGCGACGAGCGCGGCGCTGCTGGCCCTCGCCGTGTTCCTGCTGCGGAAAGTGCAGTACCAGTGGGGCGACATCGAGATCGTCTACTGGGTGGCGCTGTCCACCGGTGCCCCGGCCGTCGGTCTGCTCACGGGTCTGCTCACCCGTCTCACCGCCGACCACGCGCTCCGGCCGGTCGAGGCCATCCGCCGCCGCCTCGCGCACATCACCAGCCACTCCCTCGACCAGCGTGTTCCCGTGCCGCCCACCGACGACGCCATCGCGCGCCTCGCCCTCACCACCAACGACACGCTCGACCGGCTCGAACAGTCCGCCGTCCGGCAGCGGCGGTTCGTCGCGGACGCCGCCCACGAGCTGCGCAGCCCGCTGGCCGCCGTCCGCGCGCAGCTCGAATCGGCGCTCCGGCATCCGCGGGGCGTCGACTGGCCCGCCGTCGTACGCGGGGCGGCGGCCGATGTCGTACGGCTCCAGGCCCTGGCCGACGACCTGCTCCTCCTCGCGCAGCTCGACGGCACCCACGAGGCCGGTACGGAGACGGTCGACCTGTCCGCCCTCGCCGAGGATCTCGTCCGCGAGCACCGGCACCTGCCCGTCGCCCACGGCCTCGGCCTGACCTGCGCGGCGCCGCCCGGAGCCCTGGTCCGCGGTCATGCCGGGCAGCTGGAACGGCTGCTGCGCAACCTACTCGGCAACGCCTGCCGCCACGCTCGCCACCGGGTCACGCTCACCGTCACCCTGCCCGTCACCCTCTCCGCGACCGATCCGGGCACGGTCGTCGTCGAGGTCACCGACGACGGCCCCGGCATCCCGCCTGCCGACCGCGAGCGGGTCTTCGAGCGCTTCACCCGGCTCGACGAGGCCCGCGCCCGCGCCGACGGCGGCGCGGGTCTCGGTCTGCCCATCGCCCGCGACATCGCCACCCGCCACGGCGGCACCCTCCTCGTCACGGACACCGACACCACCGAAACCACCACCAGCACCACCGGCCCCGACGACGAAGGAGGCGAGCGCCCCACCGGCGCCCGCCTCCTCCTCAGTCTCCCCCGTCACCCCTGAGAGCAGCCCTCAGCGCAGTTCCTCCGGGCACGGCGTCCCCCGCGACGGGAAGTCGTACGGCGAGCCCAGGCGGTAGGTGCCCGGCTTCGGGGCGAGGAGGGTGGTCCACTCGTCGCCCGCCGCGTCGGGGGTGGCCCGCAGGAGGCAGCCGTGCGGGTTGGCGTACTGCTTCGGGGGCTCCTCGCCCTCAGCCGTCTCGCGGGCCCGCTTCGAGGCCTCCGTCTCCTCCGGGGCCTCGATCCGGTTGCCGTTCTCGTCGAGGAGCGCGAGCCACGGCGAGTAGGGGACGCGGATGCGGACGCGGCCCGGGGTGTCGACGCTGAGCACGACCTCGTTCTCGCCGGCGCGCTGGACGCGGGCGGGCGGGTCGGCGAGCGGGGCGGGGTCGGCGACCTCGTACAGCCGCCAGTTGGCGTCCGACCACACCTGCTTCAGGTACGGCAGTCCGCCGTCGACCAGCTCGGTCTCCCGCAGCGCGCCGGAGTCCGGGGCACCGGTCGGCAGGACGACGTAGTGGACGGCCCAGCGGTCGAGCCACTCGTGGTAGTTCGCGGCGTTGAGGGTGTCGTCGTAGAAGAGCGGGTTCCGTTCGATGTCGGCCTGCCGGTTCCAGCCGCGGGCCAGGTTGATGTACGGGAGGAGGGCCGAGGACTCGCGGTGGCTGGAGGCCGGTACTACCTCCACCCGGGCCTTCTCGGCGCCGCGCACCTGGAGCTGGTTGACCAGCGGGGCCAGCTCGCGCGCCCAGGAGGCGTCCGGGGCGGTGCGGATGACGTCGTCGACGGCCTTGAAGCCGATCCACCCGTTGAGGCCGACGAAGGCCAGCACGAGCGCGTACCAGCGCAGGGTGCGCGGCCGGGCGTACGGCAGGGCGGCCAGCAGCACCACGCCCGCGAACAGCATCACCATGCGCGAGACGTTGGAGCCGATCTGCGAGTCGATCAGCCAGGTCAGCAGGGTGCCCGCCGCGTACACGGCGGCCGCCACGCGCACCGTGCGCCAGTCCTTCGGGACCAGGACGAGCACCAGCACGCCGAAGAGGAACGGCAGGGAGGTCGACGCCAGGCTCATCGGCTGGGTGCCGGAGAACGGGAACAGCCACGCCGACAGCGCGACCACCGCGACCGGCGCGAGCCCGAGGGCGTACGCGCCGGGGCGCCGCTTGTTGAGGAAGAGCGCCGCCGCGACCACGCCCAGGAACAGGCCGGCGACCGGGCTGCACGCGGTCGCGAGCCCGGCGAGCGGCGCGGCGACGGCGGCCTTCGCCCAGCGGCGCCGGCGCCAGCGGTGCGGCCAGCAGAACACGGCCGCGACCGCGCCGAGCGCGAACATCATGCCGAGGCCGAAGGTGACCCGCCCCGACAGCGCGTTGCACAGGAAGGCGAACACCCCGGCGAGCGCGCACGCCAGCGGATTGCGCACCGCCCGGACCCGCACCAGGATCAGCGCGGTCAGTCCGGCGGACAGCGTCCCGGCGACGATCATCGTCGTCCGCACGCCGAGCACGGACATGAGGTACGGGGACACGACGCTGTACGAGACGGGGTGCATCCCGCCGTACCAGGCCAGGTTGTACGCCGAGTCCGGATGCCGGCCGACGAACTCCGCCCAGGCGTCCTGCGCCGCCAGGTCCCCGCCGCTGTTGGCGAGGAAGAGGACCCACAGGAGGTGGACGAGGGCGGCCGCGGCGGCCGCCACCAGGACCGTGAAACGGCGGGTGTGCCGCCAGTCGCGGCGGGCGCCCGCGGCGGGGGCCTCGGCCGACGGCCGCGGGGCCGGAAGATTTATTCGCGAAGGCGAATCAGCGGAGGAAGACGGGGGAGGAGTGTCCATGGGGGTGGCCTCGGCGGCGCGTGTCGGCTCGGCGGTGGTCAACTGCGGCCCTTTCCCGTGCTGCCTGCTCGTGCTCTGTGGCTGCCTCGCGG
Source organism: Streptomyces laurentii (assembly GCF_040635425.1). Classification (NCBI taxonomy): domain Bacteria; kingdom Bacillati; phylum Actinomycetota; class Actinomycetes; order Kitasatosporales; family Streptomycetaceae; genus Streptomyces; species Streptomyces laurentii. The sequence goes on from NZ_JBEYHT010000035.1 coordinate 13,695, forward strand.
GCCTTCCCCGCCCTTCCGCGCCCCCCGTGCACGCTAACAGCAGGGCGCCCGGGGGTCCCCCCGGGCGCCCGCCGGATCAGCCCAGTCGGGTCAGCTTCTTGTCGAAGCCGGGCTCCGCCAGGTCCGTCTCCAGCGCGACCGGCGCGCTCACGCGCCCGGTGCCGGTGCCGATCGACACCTCGCCGACGACGTCACCGGCCTTGCCGGTGTGCGGCAGGGCCTTGCCCCCGTCGCCGAGCTTCAGCGCGACCTCCAGGCCCGGCCAGCCGACGGCCTTGATGTCCTTGGTCGCCACGACCGGGGTACGGCCGCCGAGGCCGTCGTCCACGTAGCCGAGCACCTGCCCCTTCTTCACCACGGTGGCGGAGGTGACCACGTCCTGCGCCTTCTTGATCAGCGTGTAGCTGTTCGCGATGGCCAGGTCCAGCTTCTGCGCCAGCAGCTGCGCGTCCTGGGCGCCCATCACGATGCCGAGGATCCGCCGCTTCTCGCCGTCGACGACGGTGTAGCCCGCCCACAGCAGGTTGCCGCCGGCCGGCGTCGACGAGCCGGTCTTGATGCCCGCGACACCGGGCTTCAGCAGGATGGTGTTGTTGTTCTCGATCCGGTTCGGGATGCCGTCGATGGTCACGTTCGGCATGTCGACGACCTCGCGGAACACGTCGTACTGCATGACCGCCTTCGCCAGCTTCAGCTGGTCGAGCGGGGTCGAGACGGTCGACGACTTGAGGCCGGACGGGTCCGTGTACGTCGAGCCGGTCATCCCGAGGTCCTTGGCGGCGGCGTTCATCTTGTCGACGAAGGCGGCCTCCGAACCGGCGTCCCAGCGGGCCAGCAGCCGCGCCACGTTGTTGCCGGACGGGATCATGAGGAGCTGGAGCATCTCCTTCTCGGAGTAGCTCTGGCCCTCCTTGATCGGGGCCGTCGACTCGTCCGGCGCCTTCGCCTGCTCCGCGGCGATCTTGTCGACCTCGATCTGCGGACCCTTCTGCGAGCCCTTGATCGGGTGGTCGCGCAGGATCACGTACGCGGTCATCGTCTTGGCGACGGACGCGGTCGGGGCCGGCTTCTGCGGTCCGTACGTGCCCATCGAGCCGACGCCCTCGACCTCGACCGCGCCCTGGCCCTCGTTCGGCCACGGCATCTTCAGCGCGCCGCCCTCGAAGGTGTAGGCGGGGGCGGCGGAGAGCACGAGCCGCGGGGCCGGGAGCGGGCGCACGATCTGTGCGACCGCAATGGCGACCAGCAGGAGGAGGATCAGCGGGGTCCAGATCTTCACCCGGCGCACCGTCGTGCGCATCGCCGTCTCCGGCGGCGGCGGGGTGTTGGTCAGCTCGGCGAGGATCTCCAGCGGCGGGCGGGGCGGCAGCGGCTGCTGCTTGGTCCGCTCGGCCTCGGTGAGCGACACCGGGACCGCCACGGGGACGGGGGCGGTGAAGCCGGGGGCGGCAGCGGGCTTCGGCTCCTCCGGGCCGGCCGGCTTCGCCGCGGGCTTCTGCGCCTTCGGCTCCTTGGACGCCTTCGCCTGCTTCGGCGGCTTCGGCTGCTCCTGGGTGATGTCGCCCTGGAGCGGACGGAAGGTGGACGGGGGGATCTTCAGGGCGGTCGTCGGCTGGTCGACGACCGGCGGCTTGACGGCCTTGAAAACCGTGGTCGGCTGGTCGACCGGCTCGTCCTCGACGGCGGGCTTCGGCGCGGTCCTCGGCTCCGGCTCCGGCTCGGGCTTCTTCCCGGCCGCGGGCTCCGGCTTCGCTTCCGGCGTCGATTCCGGCTTCGCTTCCGCTTCCGGCTTCGCTTCCGGCGTCGACGCGGACTCCGGCTCCGGCTTCGCGCCGTCCTCGGCAGCCGCCGTGGCCTCGGCCTCGGTCTTGGCCGGGGCGGGCTTGCGCGTGGCGAACCAGGACTCGCTCGCGGCGGGCTTCTCCGCCGCCGCGGACGCCGTCCCGGCCTCCGGCGCGAACACCGGCTTCGGCTCCGGCTTCCCGGCGGCCCCGGCCCCGGCGGCGGCCTCAGGGGCCCCCTCGGGCTCCCGGGCGGCCCAGGAGGCGGCCCTGGAGGCCGTCTCGGCCGTCACGGGCTCCGACGGGCCGTCAGCGCGCTTACCGGCCTCGGAGTCGGCCTCGGCCGCCTTCGCCACGCCCTGGGGCTCCTGGGACTCCTGGCCCGACGCGGCGGACTCGGCACCGGCCTTCCGGGGATCCACCGGCTCCTTCGGCGCCTTGGGCTCCGCCGGCTCGTCGTCCGGCGCCGTGCGCGGGGACAACGCCCGGAAAACCGCCGTCTTCTGGTCCACGCGATCCACGTGCTCCGCGCGGGCCGTGCGGCCCGCGTGGTCCTCCGTGTCCGCGGCGCCCGCGGTGTCCGCCGTGTCCTCGACGATCTCGACGGTCTCGACGACCGACAGCCGCGGGTCGCGGCTCTCGCTCTGCTCCGCCTTGTCGGGGGACTCGCCCGCCACCGTGCCTCCTCCATGCCGCATGCCGTAAACGACCCAACAAAAAGCGCCCGGAGTCGTCCGGACGTCCGAACCATGTACCAGTGTCCTGTGTGGACCCCTTGGCCCCCGTGCTAGACGAGAACGACATACCTAGAGGTTCCCGTACGAACCGCCCGGGCACTCTCGACAGATGAATGTGAGAGGGGTCACCCTGTCATTCATCCACGCGGGGAGGCATGGATGGGCAGGAGCCGCAGAACACTTCCGGAGGAGCTTCTGCTGCTCGCTCTGGACCCGGCCACGGGTACCACAGCGCAGCCGCAGTCGCTCGACCTCGGCCTGGCCGGAGCACAGCTAGTGGAGCTGGCTCTGGCAGGACGGATAGCCCCTGACGGGGATCGTATCGCCGTGGTGATGCCACGGCCGACCGGAGATCCGACTCTGGACTCCGCACTGGAACTGCTGCGCCGTCGCGGCACTCCGGTACGGGCCGTCCATTGGATCGGCGGGCCCCGACTGGGGCTGCGCCAGACGTATCTCTCGCATCTGGAGCGCTGCGGCATGGTCTGTGCCGTGGAGGGCCAGATGTGCGGGGTGCTGCCGACGACTCGCTATCAGGCGACGGACACGGCGATCAGCCGGGAGATCAGGTCCCGGCTGGACAGTGCGATCCGCACCGGCGTCCCGCCGGACCCGCGGACCGCGGCGCTCGCCGCGCTGGCCCACGCGGTCGGTCTCGGCAAGCACCTGTACCCCGGCAACGAGGGAAGGTCGTCGCGGTCGCGGCTGCGCGACCTGATCCGGCACGACCCGATGGGCGGCCTCGTGGCGCATGCCGTCCTCGACGTGCAGAACGGCGCGGGCGCCCAGCCCCGTCGGAGCACGACGGCGGGTGGCGGCGTGCCGTCCCAGCCGCACCGCGGGAGCATGGCGCGCGCCGCCATGTGACCGCGACCGTGACCGTGCGTACGCGCGTCCGGCCGCCTCGGCCGTACGCACCCGCGCGCGTCACCCGCACCACGGCACCACCGGCGCGCCACCCGCGTCACCCGCGGGACCGGCGCACCGTCAGGGCGTCACCCGCGGGACCGGCGCGCCACCCGTACGACCGACGCGGCACCCGCGGCAGTCGCACCACCCGCTCGACCAGCACGACGTGACGCACCACCCTGATCATCACCGGGAGCCGCATACGTGTGCGGGACGGTCGTCCTCACGACCGTCCCGCGCCCGCATCTCTGGCCGTTTCCCAGCGCACACGGCACTTTTGGTGGCAGTCTGCCAAGCAGTAGATACTCACAGCTACGCAGGCCGACAGCCGGAGGTGCAGTTTCCGTGGCGTCCAGTGTCAACCCCACCGTCAGGCGACGCCGTTTGGGCCAGGAGCTGCGCCGGCTCCGGGAGGCGAAGAACATGACGGCCGAGCAGGTCGCCGAGCGACTGCTCGTCTCCCAGTCGAAGATCAGCCGCCTCGAGAACGGCCGCCGTTCGATCAGCCAGCGCGATGTCCGGGACCTCTGCGGCGTGTACGAGGTCGAGGACGAGCGGCTCGTCGACTCGCTCATGCAAATGGCCAAGGACTCGCGCCAGCAGGGCTGGTGGCATGCCTTCGGCGACATCCCGTACAGCGTCTACATCGGCCTGGAGACGGACGCGGAGAGTCTGCGGGTGTACGAGCCGCAGATCATCCCGGGTCTGCTGCAGACCCACGCGTACGCGGAGGCCGTGATCGCGGGCGCGCTGCCCGAGTCGACGCCGAACGACATCGAGAAACGGGTCCAGGTCCGTACCCGCCGCCAGGAACGCATCCGCAACGGCGAACGCCCGCTGCGGCTCTGGGTGGTCATCGACGAGGCCGCGCTGCACCGCCAGGTCGGCAGCCGGCGGCTGATGGCCGAGCAACTGGAGCATCTGGCCGAGCAGTCGGGTCTGCCGCATGTGACGGTCCAGGTGCTGCCGTTCCACATGGGCGCGCATCCGGGCATCAGTGGGCATTACGCGATTCTCGAATTCCCCGACGCCTCCGACTCCAGTGTCGTCTACATCGAGGGCGTGACAAGCGACCTCTATCTGGAGAAGGCGCAGGATGTCGGCAAGTACAGCGTGATGTACGAGCACTTGAGGGCACAGGCGATGAATGCGGAGGACACCCGGGTGTTCATCATGAATATGGCGAAGCGGTACGCCGACGGGGAATCGGACGTTTAGGAACGACCCTGTCCGGAATGCCGTCAAATCGGCGGCGGGTCGGGGAGAGGGCCCGTACGGTACACCCCCGACTCGCCCCGGTGAAGGCACAGTTGGTACATGCCATCCGGTCGAGTGAACGACGGTCCCGCTAGGCGGGGCCGGGCGGGTAGCGTCGATCTTGCCAAGGGAAAGTCGTTGGCACGTTCCAGTTCGCAGACCCCCTCCCATGCACAGAACCGGAGTTGAACATCATGGCCATCATTCAGGGCGCGACCGACACCTGGACGAAGTCCTCGTATTCCGGCGGCAACGGCGCCTGCGTCGAGGTCAAGTCCCCGCTCGTGACCGCGATCGCGGTGCGGGACTCGAAGGCGCCCGAGGGCCCTTCGATCTCCTTCGGACCGGACTCGTGGAACGCGTTCGTGGGAGACGTGAGCGCCCGGGGTCTGTAATCCCCCGGATCCGCCGGATCCATCGGATCCCCTGAAATCCCCCGGCGCGCCCCGCGCGTCGTGTGACGGAGCGCATCAGAGCCCTCTCGACCGGTCCGCCGTCCTGGCCGAGGGGGCTCGGCCCTTTCCCGGAACGGGAACCGGAGCCGGACGCGACACAGGAACCGGACCCGGAACCGGAACCGACCGCCGCGGAAAGCCCCCGCCCCTCAGTCCCTCGGATAGCGGGTCAGCCAGCCCGGCGACGGATCCGACGGACCGTGCAGAGCCGGCCCCTGGGTCATCTCCATCGCGAAGTCGTCGGCGAGTTCCAGGACGGTGCCCCGCCCCTCCAGTTCGGCCAGCCAGGCGGGCGGCAGGGCCGTCTCCCCGTGCAGGGCGCCGAGCAGCGCCCCGGTGAGCGCGCCGGTCGCCGCCGACGGGCCGTCGTGGTTGACCGCGAGCCGCAGCCCGTGCCGGACGTCCTCGCCGACCAGCGCGCCGTACACGGCCGCCGCCAGCTGCCCCTCCGCCCGGTCCTCGCCGGCCCCGAGCGCCGTCACCCGCTCCGCGTCCGGCTTCCCCTCCCGTACGGCCGTCAGCGCGGCCCGCAGCGCCTCCGTCACCGGCTCGTGGCCGGCGTGCGAGGCGATCCGCTCCGACGCCGTCTCCACGGCGCCCTCCACGCTGTCACCGCGGGCCAGGCCGTGCACGACGACGGCGAAGGCGCCGGCGGCGAGGTAAGCGGCGGGCGCGCCGTGGGTCTGCGCCGCGCACTCCACCGCGAGCTGGCACACCAGCTGCGGCTCCCAGCCGACGAGCAGGCCGAAGGGCGCCGAGCGGACCAGCGCGCCGCTGTCGGCGGCCTCCGGGTTCTTGGGCTTGCCGAGGGTGCCGAGGATGTCGTCGCCGAGGCCGGTCAGACAGGCCTGGGCCGGGTCGCGGCGGGCGTACAGCCACTCCTCGCGGGCCAGCCAGCCGAGGTCCGGGCGCCGTTCGTCGGGGCCCCAGTCGCGCTGGGTGGCGGCCCAGCGCAGGTGCGCCCGGTGGACGTCGGTGGGCGGGTGCCAGGCGCCTGTGTCGCGGCGGACCTGGGCGCGGATCAGGCCGTCGACGGTGAAGAGCGTCATCTGGGTGGCGGCCGTGACGGCGCCCCGGCGGCCGTACGCGGGGACGAGGGCGGCCAGGCCCTCGGGGCCGTACGCCTCGCGCAGGTCGGCCAGGGTGCGGCTCGCCGCGCCCGCGCCGAGCGCGTCGCCGACGGCGCCACCGAGGAGACAGCCCCGTACCCGGGCGCGGAAGTCCTGTTGTTCGGTCCGGCCCCACACGGCCGCGGCTGTGGTGGTCACGACGTGCCCTCCCCCTGCGAGCTGCCCGAACGCCTGTCTCCCGTCCGTCCAGCACTGTAGTGGACCAGATGCGTCCGATCGGGGCCCGGACCGTTATGTGACGCGACACCTTTCCGCCCGCTTCTGACCGCACTTGCTCCGGCGGGGGAAGGGCGGATGTACGGACACGAAAGGGCCGGGGCACCCGCACCACACGCGGGCACCCCGGCAGTTCTCAGAGACGGACCGTCAGCGGCGGACCCGGTACGCCCGCGTCACCGTCTGGTCGACGGAGTTGCCGTCGGCGTCGGTGGCGGTGACCCGCAGCGACACGAATCCGGCGGCCGACGGGTTGTCGATCGTGCCGTTCAGCGAGCCGTCCAGGCGGACCTGCCGCCAGGAGGCGCCGTCGTCGTACGACGCCCACAGCTTCACCCCGGTGACCTTCGGCCCGGCCAGGCCCTTGGGGTGCCGTACGCCGAGGCCGACCGTCGTCCGGGAGCCGGTGCGCACGCTGTTGGACAGGTCGGCGGCGACCCGGTAGTCGACCGTCAGGGCCGGCATCAGCGCCTCGCCCCGCGTGGAGTGGAAGCGCCAGTCGGTGCGCACCTTGGTGGAGGTGGCCCAGTCGGCGGAGTCCCGCCGCACGTCGGTGACCACCCGGTACTCGGCGCGTCCGGCCGTCATCGGGAAGGCGACGGCCGCGCTGGGGGCGGAGCCGAGCAGGGCACCGTCCTGGTAGACCGTGGCCAGTTCCTTGTCGGCGCCGTCGCGGCTGAGGATCTGCTGGCCGGTGCCGCTGTCGAGCAGACCGGAGGCCATCAGCACACCCGTGTCACCGCTGCGGACCGCGCTGTTGGCCAGGGCGTCCGGCAGCCCGGTGCGGACCACGGCCTTGTTCCAGTCGCGGACCAGCCGCTGTCCCGCGCCGAGCTTCGAGTCCGCCGTCGTCCGCGAGGCGCCCCCGGCCTCCCATACCGGGCCGAGCTTCGTGACCTCGGCGGTGCGCACGCCCGGGGTGACGTACTCGGTCAGGGTGCTCTGCTGCGTCCTGCGCCCGAGGGAGTAGTACGCGACCGTCTGCGCCGGCGACCACGTCAGGCGGCTGTAGCCGCCCTCGGCGCCCGCCGTCGTGCCGTGGAAGCGGGAGTCGACGGTGGCCAGTTCCCCGGCCCGGACCCGGTAGCGCTGGTCGGCGGGGATGCGTCCGTCGGTGTACTTCAGCAACTCGTACGCGTACGGACTGACGGCCGTGCCGGAGAAGGTGATCCGGGCGCCGGACAGCGCGAGCAGCCGTGCGCCCTCGGCGCCGGAGAGGGTCATCGCGGGGATGCGGGTCGCCTTCGGGCTCCAGTGGCCGGCGAGCCAGCCGCCGGGGGTGTCGTTGACGATGAGCACGGCGCGCGCGCCGGCGTCGGCGGCCGCGTCGACCTGTGCGTAGGTCGTGGTGGCGGTGTCCCGCTTCACCAGCGCGAGCTTGCCGCGGACGTCCTCGCCGGGCTTCGCGACGCGCAGGGTCTGCGTGCCGTCGAAGCGCGCGGAGCCGACCCAGCCCTCGAAATAGGAGACCTTCAGTGCGCGGCTGCCCTCGCCCAGGAGCCGGGCCTTGAGCGCGGGCGCGCCGAGCGACCAGCCGACACGGGACTCGAAGAGGCCGGGGTCCGCCGTCGGCGAGGGCACGGAGTAGACGGCCGTGTCCTTGCCGAGCCAGGTCTCGCGGCCGTGGATCGCGTCGACCGTCGGGGAGCGGTCGGTGATGCCGATCCGGACGCGGTTCGCCTCCGTCGGCAGCGGGGTGTTCATGGTGACCGGGCCGGCCTTGGAGCCGTCGAAGGTGAGGGTCCGGTCGGAGTCGATGACGGTGACCGGCTGGGCCGCGTACGTGAACTCGTGGAGCATGCTCCAGTCGGGGCTGTAGTGCGAGATCTCCGCGACGAAGGAGTGCTCGCCGCGCGGCAGCCGCACCGTGACGGTCCCGTCGTCGCCGACCGGGTAGGTCTCCGGGAACTCCATCTTGTCGACGGCGGTGACGCTGACCGCGGCCAGGCCGTCGGTCGGCTTGCCGTCGCGGTCGAGGACCTTCATGGTCACGTCGTAGCGCTGCACGTCGCGGCCGAATCCGATGGCGGTGACGGCGGTCGTCGCGCCGTCGGCGGAACGGGCGGTGACGTGCGCGCCGTGCGAGCCGGTGGTGACGCCGGCGGTGGCGAGGGTGACGGGCACCTCGGCGGTGCCGTGCGCCGGTACGGTCACCGTGGAGGCGCCGAGCGCGAGCACGCCGGCCGGCAGCTGCTCGCCGGCCTCGCCGAGCGAGAGGGTCAGGGTGACGGGCGCGTCGCCGTCGTTGACGTACGTGATCTTCTTCTCGACGGGCGCCGAGTCGTCCCAGCCGCGCAGGCCGAAGTCGACGGTGCCGTCGGCGGACACCTGCTGCCGGACCGCGCGCGCCACATCCGTACGACCGGCGCCCTGGGCGAACACGGAGGTGTCGGCGGTGGTCTTCGCCGTGCTGACCAGCTGGCTCTTCAGCCGCGCGGCCGTCCAGTCGGGGTGGCGCTGGGCGAGGATCGCGGCGGCGCCGGCCACGTGCGGGGTGGCCATGGAGGTGCCGCTGGCCCGGGTGTAGCCGTCGCCGACGGGGGTGCCCATGGTCGTACCGGCGGCGCGGGCGGCGACGATCCCGGCGCCCGGCGCGGTGATCTCCGGCTTGAGCGCGCCGTCGCCGCGCGGGCCGCGGCTGGAGAAGCTGGTGACGGCGTCGTTGGCGTCCACGGCGCCGACCGTCAGGGCCGCGGCGGCGGCGCCGGGGGTGCCGACGGTCTTGGCGCCGGGGCCGCTGTTGCCGGCCGCGATGGCGAACAACACGCCTGTCTCGGCGGTGAGTTCGTCGACGGCGAGGGCCATCGGGTCGGTGCCGTCAGCGCCTTCGCCGCCGCCCAGGCTCATGGAGACGACCTTCGCGCCGGAGTGCGCGGCCCAGTCCATGCCCTCGATGATCGAGGACTCGGAGCCGGAGCCGCCGTCGTCGAGCACCTTGCCGACCACGAGCTTGGCGCCGGGCGCGACGCCCTTGTACTTTCCGCCGGAGGCGGCGCCGCTGCCGACGATCGTGGAGGCGACGTGCGTGCCGTGGCCGTGGCCGTCGCGCGCGGTCTCGCCGGGGACGAAGCTGCGGCTCTCGGCGATGCGGTCGGCGAGGTCGGGGTGGGTGGCGTCGACGCCGGTGTCGAGCACCGCGACCTTGACGCCGGTGCCGTCGTATCCGGCGGCCCACGCCTCGGGCGCGCCGATCTGCGGCACGCTCTTGTCGAGGAGCGCGTCGACCTTGCCGTCCAGCCAGACGTTCCGGATACCGCCCGACAGACGGGCCTTGGGGGTGCCGGCCCGGGCGCTGTCGTCGTCGACCGCCTCCCAGAACGCGTCGCCCTTGCTCTTGTCGGCGCTGACGGCGGCCCCGCGGACACCGGGAAGCTTGCGGGTGAGCCGGGCCCCGCCGGGCGCGGTCTTCGCGCTGTCGCCCTCGCCCTCGTAGCGGACGATCAGCGGGGTCGACGCGCGGTGGGCGTCGTCGAAGCCCTGCGCGACCAGCCGCGTCACGTTGAACAGCCGTTTGTCGACGCGGCCGTTCTGGATCAGGGCCTCGGCAGCGCGGGGGATCACGTACACGTCGGTGCCGACGGTGTACGTCCGCAGCCCCGCGGCGCTGCCCCGGTACGGCTGGACGTCGACGCCCACCGTCTTCCCGGCGCGGGTGGCCAGGGTGACCTTGTCGCCGGTCACCAGCGTGACCGTCGCCGTACGGACCGCGTCCTTGGGCGCGGCGGCGGTCACCGCGTCCTGCCCGGACTCCGGGAGGGGGGCGGCACCGTACGCGTAACCGCTCACGGCCATGGTGGTGGCGAGAGCGAAGCCGAGCAGTGCGGTCGTCGATCTGCGTCGTCGCATGCGAGAGCACTCCTTCCGCCGGCGGGGGTTCCGGTCCGGCGGATCCAGAGTCGGCAGGAAGGATCACCTTCGCTACGGGCCGCGTCTGACGAAGAAGCGACATGTCCACTCGCCGCCATCTTGGCCTCCGCTTCCCCTGGCCGAGAGACGCCCGTGGTATGAGGCGCTCTCGTTTCTCATGGGTCCGGTGTGCTTTGATCACGCCGTGCTCAGGGGTTGATGCGTCGGCCGGGGGTGGGTGGGTGCGTCGTGATGGAAGAGAACGTGCTGGAGGCGGCAGGGGTCGGTGCCGGGGAGGAGCGGGTGTACCGCTTCCTCGTAGGGGTGCGCGAGGCCGAACCCGCCGTGGTGGCCGTGCAGTTGGGTATCGACGAAAGGCGGGTCCACACGCTCCTCGCATCGCTTCACGACAAGGGCCTGGTGGGGCGGGCCGCCGAACCGGCGGACGGCGGCCCCGCGCGGTACGTGCCGGTGGCACCCGACGCGGCGCTGCGGCCGCTGCTGCTGCGCGGGCACGAGGCGCTGGAGTCGGCGCGCCGGGGTGTGGAGCGGCTCGCCGAGGAGTACCGGGCCGGGGGCCGTCGGCACGACGCCGGGGAGCTCGTCGAGATCATCACCGGAGTGAGCGTGATCCGGCAGCGGCTGCGCCATCTGGCGTACGGGGCCCGGGAGATGCGCTGGCTGTGCAAGGCCCGCCCGGTGGCCCTGGCGGCGGAGGAGAACGACGAGGAGTGGGAAATGCTCGCCCGCGGCGTCCGGTACAAGACGATCTACGAGCGGGAACTCCTCGAACAGCCCGGCATGGTGGACAACGTCGCCCGGAGCATCCGGGCCGGCGAACAGGCCCGGGCCAGCGAGACCCTGCCCGTCCGGCTGGTGATCGCGGACGACTCCATCGCCGTCTGCCCGCTCCTGTACGGGCACAAGGACGCGGCGGACGGCGAGGGCGCCCCGCCCGGCCGGCCGGGCGAGCCGACGGCCGCCGTCATCCACAGCAGCAGCCTGCTGGACGCGCTGATCGCCCTGTTCGAAAGCCACTGGACGGCCGCGTCCCCGCTGCACGTCACGGACTCCGGCGAACTGTCCGACGCCGGCGGCGGCAGCAGCCCCGGGCCGGCCGTCCATCTCGCCGATGACGAAAGGTACCTGCTGTCCCTGATCGTCGCCGGGGTCGCGGACAAGGCGATCGCCTCGCAGCTCTGGGTCAGCCAGCGCACGGTGCAGCGCCGGATCCAGGTCCTGATGCAGCGCGCGGGGGCACTGACCCGGACCCAGCTGGTGTGGCAGGCGGCGCAGCGGGGCTGGCTGGCGTGAGGAGTGGTGGGGTGTGAGCGGGGCGGCGGGTCAGTACCCGCCGCCGAAGCCGCCGCCGACGAATCCGCCCACTCCGCCGGTGGCGGTGCCGCCACCCGTGTAGCCGTGGCGCCTCGGCGGTGGCGGCGGGGGCGTGGTGAAGGTGAGGTGGTCCTCGCCGAACAGTTCCCGCCACCAGCCACCGAAGCTCACGCCCGCCAGCTCGCGTTCCGTCGCGACGACGGCCGCGTGGTCCCACTCCAGCCGGGCCGGGCTCAGCTCCTTGAGGGCCCGGCGCAGTTCGTGCAGGTCGACGGGCGGGAGGGAGGGGGCGGGAGGGTTCTGCCGCGCCGGGTCGGGCGCGGGGCTGTCGCCGCCGGAGGGTACGTCGTGCCGGAAGAGGCGCGCCGCCGGGCCTTCCGCCGCCGAACCGTCCACCACCGTCGTCCAGCCCCAGACGGCCCGGCGGGCGAGCTCGGCCCGGTGGCGGCGGGCCCGTGCCTCCCGCTCCTCGTGCCGGACCTTCTTGCGCATCTCCGCCTCGATCGCCTGCCCGATCTCCAGGCGGACCGGCTTGTACTCCTCACTGGCCTGTCGCATGACCTGCTCGTAGCGCCGCCGGGCCTGCTCCCAGGCACGCAGGGCACGGCGTGTGGCGACGAGCCGCCACCCCGGCAGGGCCCGGGCGTGCCGGTGGGCGGCGACCAGTTCGGTGCTGGCCTCGTCCACCGCGGTGGCGTAGGCGACGGCGGCCTCGGCCCAGCGGCGGCAGGTGCGTGCCGAGCACGGGACCATGCCGCCCTTTGGAGCGATCCGGAACTTCACGCCCGCCTCGTACGAGGCGGGCGTCCGCATCTCGTAGAAGAGGACCGAGAAGGAGGGGCTGTGGTCGAGGAGCCAGCGGGGGCGGCGTGCCTCGACGTGGACGCGGCCCTTCTCGGGGCGGACCGGCCCGCCGCCCTGTCCGGACAGCGGTCTCTGGTGAGCCAACAGTTTCGGCAGCTCTGAACGACTCATCGGCTCCGCCCCCTTTGTCCCGTGCCCCCATGGTGCCGCCGCGCCGGCCGCGCGGGCAATGCCCGCGCACCGCCCGCCCCCGCACCCGCTCCCACCAGACATCAGGCATCGGACATCAGGCATCGGACGGCGGACACCGGACAGCGGACGTCAGGCGCCGTCCTCCGCGGGAAGGAGCGGCAGCAGCTCCGGGAGGTGCCCGTCCGAGTCCCGGGCGGCCCGCTGCCGTTCCTCCGGCACCTCCCCGTACAGGGTGGTGCGCAGCCGGGAGGGTCGGCCGGCCGCCTCGGCGATGGCGGCGAGGTCGCGGATCGAGCGGTACGACCCGTAACTCGATCCGGCCATCCGGGAGATGGTCTCCTCCATCAGCGTTCCGCCGAGGTCGTTGGCGCCGGAACGCAGCATCTCGGCGGCGCCCTCGGTGCCCAGCTTCACCCAACTGGTCTGGATGTTCGGGATGTACGGGTGGAGCAGCAGCCGCGCCATCGCCGTCACGGCGCGGTTGTCGCGGATCGTCGGCCCGGGTCGGGCGATGCCGGCGAGGTAGACGGGCGCGTTGGTGTGCACGAACGGCAGGGTCACGAACTCCGTGAAGCCGCCCGTTCGTTGCTGGATGCGGGCCAGGGTGCGCAGATGGCCGAGCCAGTGCCGGGGCTGGTCCACGTGCCCGTACATCATCGTGGAGGAGGACCGGATGCCCAGCTCGTGGGCGGTGGTGACGACCTCGGTCCAGGTGGCGGTGGGCAGTTTGCCCTTGGTGAGCACCCAGCGGACCTCGTCGTCGAGGATCTCGGCGGCGGTGCCGGGTATCGAGTCGAGGCCGGCCTCCTTCGCGGCCGTCAGCCACTCGCGGATCGAAAGCCCGGTGCGCGAGGCGCCGTTGACGACCTCCATCGGCGAGAAGGCGTGCACATGGATGCCGGGGACGCGTTCCTTGACGGCCCGCGCGATGTCGAAGTACGCGGTGCCGGGCAGGTCGGGGTGGATGCCGCCCTGCATGCAGACCTCGACGGCGCCGACGTCCCACGCCTGCGCGGCCCGGTCGGCGACCTGCTCCAGGGACAGGGTGTAGGCGTCGGCGTCGGTGCGCCGCTGGGCGAAGGCGCAGAACCGGCAGCCGGTGTAACAGACGTTGGTGAAGTTGATGTTGCGGGTGACCAGGTACGTCACCTCGTCGCCGACCACCGACTTCCGCACGTCGTCGGCGACCCGGCACAGCGCGTCCAGGGCCGGGCCGTCGGCGTGCAGCAAAGTGAGCGCCTGGGCGTCGGTGAGCCGCGTCGGGTCGTCGGCGGCGACGGCCAGCGCCTCGCGCGTGTCGGCGTCGATCCGCTCCGGCGCGAGGGCGTCGGGAACGAGACCGGGCGCGGCGGCCTCGCGCAGCGCGTCCCAGTCCCCGTAGACGTGGTCGAAGTCCTCGCGCCGGTCCGCGGTACGGCCCTCGGTGTCGATGGTGCGGTGCAAGTCGGTGCGTCCGGAGGCCAGTTCGGTGAAGCTCTCGTCCGGCTCCTGCCAGGGCAGCCCGCGCACCACGGCGTCGGGGTCGGCGAGGCCGGTGGCCGGGTCGGCGAGGGCGCGGACGTGCGGCATCACGCGCGGGTCCAGCCACGGCTCGCCACGCCGCACGAACTCCGGGTACACGCACAGCCGTTCGCGCAGCTCGAAGCCGGCGGCCTCGGACCGCCGGGCCAGCTCCTCAAGGGCGGGCCAGGGGCGTTCGGGGTTCACGTGGTCGACGGTGAGCGGGGACACCCCGCCCCAGTCGTCGATGCCGGCGGCGATCAGCCGCTCGTACGCGGAGTCGACCAGGTTCGGCGGCGCCTGCAGGCAGGCGGACGGACCCATGATGAGCCGGGCGACGGCGACGGTGGCGACCAGGTCGTCGATCTCCGCGTCCGGCATGGCGCGCATCGCCGTGTCGGGCTTGGCGCGGAAGTTCTGGATGATGAGTTCCTGGATGCCGTGGTAGGCGCGGGCGATCCGGCGCAGCGCGAACAGCGAGTCGGCGCGCTCCTCGTACGTCTCGCCGATGCCGATCAGCAGCCCGCTGGTGAAGGGCACGGACGAGCGGCCGGCGTCCTCCAGCACCCGCAGCCGGACGGCGGGTTCCTTGTCGGGCGACCCGTAGTGCGGCTGCCCGGGCTCCTCCCACAGCCGCCGCGAGGTCGTCTCCAGCATCATCCCCATGCTGGGCGCGACCGGCTTGAGCCGCTGGAAGTCGGTCCAGGACAGCACCCCGGGGTTGAGGTGCGGGAGCAGCCCGGTCTCCTCCAGGATCCGGATCGCCATGGCCCGTACGTACGCGATCGTGTCGTCGTACCCGTGCGCGTCCAGCCACTCGCGCGCCTCGGGCCAGCGGTCCTCGGGCTTGTCGCCGAGGGTGATCAGGGCTTCCTTGCAGCCGAGCGCGGCGCCCTTGCGGGCGACGTCCAGCACCTCGTCCGGCGACATGAACGCCCCGTGCCCGGCCCGCCGCAGCTTGCCCGGCACGGTGGCGAAGGTGCAGTAGTGGCAGACGTCCCGGCAGAGCCGGGTGAGCGGGATGAACACGCTCTTCGAGTACGTGACGATCCCGGCCCGCCCGGCCTCGGCGAGCCCGGCGTCCCGCACCCGCCCGGCGGTCGCGACCAGGTCCGCCAGATCCTCCCCGCGCGCCCGCAACAGCACGGCGGCTTCCCCCGCGTCCAGCGCCACCCCGTCCCGGGCCCGCCGCAGAGCCCGGCGCATGGCGTTCCCGGTGGGCCGGGAGGAGCCGGAGGGCGCGTGTGATGCCTGGTGATCCGTCATGAACCGAGCATACGAGCGCCCCGGGGCCGATCGGCCGGGGCCGGGACAAGGGACCTGGTCAGAGGGCGCTCGACGAGCCGCCCCGGCGGCAGGCCTCGCCCGGCGGCGAGGACGGCCCTGTGATCACGGGCCTCCGTGGAGACCCGGATCGTCTTCCTCTCCGTGAGCCGACCGTATCGCCCCTATGCCAGATAGCGGGCGTAGTCGTCCAGAACGCCCAGCACCGTGCTCTCGTCGCCCGCCGGGAGTTGCAGGACGACTTCCTCGCAGCCCAGTTCGGCGTAGTGGTCGAGCTTGCCGGGGCTCGGGAGGACGGCGTACGGGACGACCTGGAGGGACTTCGGGTCGCGGCCCGCGCGTTCCCAGGTGGCGCGGAGGGCCGGGAGGGTCTCGGTCAGGCCGCGGCCGCCGATGGGGAGCCAGCCGTCGGCGCGGTCGGCGATCTCGGCGAAGAGCCGGGGCCCCGCCGCGCCGCCGAGGAGGATCCGCGGGGCGCCGCCGGGCGGCTTGGGCCAGACCTCGGAGGGGCCGAAGGAGTGGCCGAACGCGCCGTCGTGGGCGAGGGGCGCGGGCGCCCACAGGGCGCCCATCAGGTCCAGCCGGTCGGAGACGAGGGCGCGCCGGCTGGACCAGACGACGCCGTGTCCGGCGGCCTCCTCGCGGTTCCAGCCGTAGCCGACGCCCAGGGTGAACCGCCCGCCCGACAGGTGGTCGAGGGTGGCGACCTGCTTGGCGAGGACGATCGGGTCGTGCTGGGCGACCAGGGTGATGCCGGTGCCGAGCCTGAGGTGTTCGGTGACGGCGGCGGCCTGCCCGAGGGCCACGAACGGGTCGAGCGTGCGGGCGTACTCGCGGGGCAGCGGCCCGCCCGCCGGGTAGGGGCTCTCGCGGGAGACGGGGATGTGGGTGTGCTCGGGCAGGTAGAGCCCGCCGAAGCCGCGCTCTTCGAGCGCGCGGGCCAGCCGTACCGGCGTGATGGTCTCGTCGGTCAGGAAGATCGTGGTCGAGATCCGCATAGGCGGCACGGTAGGGCGTACGGCGCGGATTTCCGAGAGCGCGTCGAGGACCCGAGCGGCGGAGTGCCCGCCGCGCGCTCCCCCGCCCCGGCCCTCAGTCGATGGCCCGCCGCTGCGCCGCCAGGTCGCCGTACCCGCCGGCCTCCCACACCCGCTCCCGGAACTCCTGGAGCGTGAGCGGCCGTACGTCCTCCCCGGGGACGTCCGCGAAATGCGCCGTGCCGCAGCGGTGGCAGTACCAGCCGCGCGCCCACAGCGCCTCCGCCCGCTGCCGGCCACGCGTCAGCCGGGCGAAGGCGTTGCGCCGCCGGACGAGCACGACGGCCACGACCCCGGCGAGGGCGCCGAGGCAGCCGAGGGCGTACGTCGGCCCCTTCGGTACGGGCGCCAGTGCCGCGGAGAGGGCGGTGGTCTCCCGCCGCGTCACCGTCCGCGAGTCGCCGTCCATGTCCCGCTCGCGGCTGGTGACGGCGGTGCGTCCGGCCAGGTACGCGGCGGGCACCGCCTGGGTCAGATCGTCCCGTCCGCAGCCCGGACAGGTCTGTCCGTTCCCCGAAATCATGTGTCCCCCTGTGATCGATCTCCCTACGGTGGCCGCATGCTGACACGACTCGAAACCTTTTACGACGCCGTGCCGAGGCCCGGTTCCCGCGCCGAGGACTTCGGCCCGATCACGCTCTTCGTACGGGAGGGCGCGGGCTGGCCGTACTACGCGCGGCCCACGCTCGGGCACACCGGCGAGGTGCCGGTCGAGGCGGTGGAGCGGGTCCGGGCGCGGCAGCGGGAGCTGGGGGTGCCGGAGGCGTTCGAGTGGGTCGCCGAGACGACCCCGGCGCTGCGGGCGGCCGTGGAGGCGACCGGTCTCCCGGTGCGCGAGCACCCGCTGATGGTCCTGGACCCGGATGGTGTGCGGCCGTTCGCCGAGCCCGAGGGCGTGACCGTACGGGTGGTGGACGCGGCCGACCCCGCCCTGGAGAGCGCCCTCGCCGCCCAGTGCGCCGCCTTCGACGCCCCGCTCGCGCCGGGCGCCGCCGCCGACACGGCGGCCAGGATCGAGGCGGGCCTGACCCGTCTGGTGGCGGCCGTCGACGCGGACGGCACCGCGCTCGCCGCCGGGCAGCTCCAGTCGGCGGGGCCGGTCACCGAGGTCGTCGGCGTCGGCACCCGCCCAAAGGCCCGCCGCCGCGGCCTGGGCCTCGCGGTCACCGCGGCCCTGGTCGCGGACGCCCGGACCCGGGGCGCGGAAACGGTCTTCCTCTCCGCCACGGACGCGTCGGTGGCCCGCCTGTACGCCCGCCTCGGCTTCCGTACGGTCGCCACGGCCCTCATCGCGGAGGCCGACGCTCCGGAAGCATGACGCGGGGAACCCTCCGGGCCACCACCTGGCAACCCCTCGGGATCCCCCTCTCCCCCACCACCGGACAGGTCCCCGCGCCCTCACGACCACCCCCTCACACGCCCCGCACCCCACGCCCCGCGTAACCCGCCCCACGCCCCACCCGTTGGGCCCGGCATGAACAAGTTCCTCGCCGCCGCCCTCACCGTCGCCGCCGCGGCGACCACCCTCGGCGCCGCCGGTACCGCGTCCGCCGACAACACCAACCTCCCCACCGTCGTCCCCCTCAGCGGCCTCCTCTCTCCGAAGCCGAAGCCGGCCCAGGCGGCCCAGATGCCGCCCACGAACCAGCTGGTGGAGAACCTGCTCCCGCACCTCTGATCCAGAGCCGCGGAAACGACGAAGGTGGCGGGACCCCCCACGGGCCCGCCACCTCGCCGTATCCCTCGCCGCTTTGTCGGTCGTCAGTCCTGGACGACCAGCGAGGGGGTCTCCTTGGTGAGCACGAGACCGCGGAAGAAGTCCGGGCTCCGGCGCTGCATCACCAGCATGATCACCAGGCCGAGCAGCAGCAGTCCGACGCCGATGACGAACACGGACCCGACGCCGAAGACGGCCGAACCGGAGCCGTAGGCCGGGTCCCACATGTCGTACAGCGTCTTGCCGAAGACGGCGGTCAGGAGCAGGCCGCCGACCAGCGGGAACAGGCCCTTGAAGACGAGATCGCGGAACGATCCGGTGAGCTCGCGCCGGAAGTACCAGACGCAGGCGAAGGCCGTCAGCGCGTAGTAGAAGCAGATCATCAGACCGAGCGCGTAGATCGTGTCGACCAGGACGTGCTCGCTGACCAGGGTCATCACCGTGTAGAAGAGCCCGGTGGCGACACCGGCGATCACGGTCGCCTTGCCGGGGGTCTTGAAGCGCGGGTGGACACGGGCGTACGAGGCCGGCAGCGCCTCGTACGTCGACATCGCGAGCACCGTACGGGCCACCGGGATGAACGTGGTCTGCAGGCTGGCCGCGGCCGACGCGAGGACGGCGACGAACAGCAGGATGCCGAGCGCGGGGCCCATGACGGGTCCGGCGAGCGCGGCGAAGACGTTGTCGGAGGTGTCCGGGTTGGCGAGGCCGAGGCCGGTGTCGCCGGAGCCGACGGCCATCTGGGCGGCGATGCCGGTGGCGAGGTACGAGCCGACGAGGACGACCATCGCGATGAGGGCGGCGCGGCCGGGGGTCTTGGTGGACCCGGTCGTCTCCTCGTTCGCGGTCAGGCAGGCGTCCCAGCCCCAGTACATGAAGATCGACAGCGACAGGCCGGCGGTGAACGCGGCGAAGGACTGCACCGCGAAGGGGTTCATCCAGGACCAGGAGAAGTCCACCGAGGTCGGCAGCGAGCCGGCCTTCGACAGCGCCATCCCGACGAACACCGCGAGGACGAGGAGCTGGAGGCCGACGAGCGCGTACTGCACGCCCTTGGTGGCGGTCATGCCGCGGTAGCTGATGGCGGTGGCGGCGGCGATCAGGCTCAGACAGGTGACGATGTGGACGGCTTTGTTGCCGTCGAGCGCGGCCACCGAGGCGTTGTTGGTGATCTCGCCGGCGAGCAGCCAGAAGTAGGAGGTCGCGACGCCGGCCAGGTTGGACAGCACGATGATCGTCGCGATGACGAGGCCCCAGCCGCACATCCAGCCGAGGCGGGGGCCGAAGGCCTTCACGGTCCAGGTGAAGGAGGTGCCGCAGTCGGGCATGGCCTTGTTGAGCTCGCGGTACGCGAACGCGACGAGCAGCATCGGCAGGAAGCCCGCGAGGAAGACGGCGGGCATCTGGAGGCCGACCTCACCGGCGGTGGAGCCGAGGGTCGAGGTGAGGCAGTAGACGGGGGCGACAGTCGAGATGCCGATGACGGCACTGCCGAGAAGGCCGACGGAATTGCCGCCGAGGCCCTTGGTACGCACGCCGTGGTTGTCGCCCTGGGCAGCGACGCCCCTTACCGTGTCTCCGGCCGGGGGCCGCATGTCCAGCTGAGTCATGAACAGGACGTTAAATGCTGCGGTTTCCACATCCGGAAGATCAAGTTCCGCTCAACGGATCGACTGTCACCTTGCATTGAGGGACCCAAATCCCCCAAACGCCAGCGATTGAAAGATCGACGATCGAGCGGACCGACCAACTGGTAGGTCGGTAGCCTCACGTCCGATATGCGGGAACCGCAGCACCATCCCAAATGTCCGTTTCCAAAATTTCCCGTGGAATTTTCGGGGACGCCCGCCGGCCGCGTCTCCCCGGCCGCTTCCCGGTCGTTCCCCGGCCCCCGCCCTCACCCTCCGGGCCAGACCACCGCCTGCAGTTCGCTGTACGCGTGCAGCGCGTACGAGCCCACGTCGCGCCCGATCCCGCTGCGCTTGAACCCGCCGAACGGGGCCTCCATGTTCCGGCCGATCGTGTTGATCCCGACCCCGCCCGACCGCAGCCGCCCCGCCAAGCGGAACGCGCGGGCCACATCGCCGGACCACACGTAGTCGATCAGTCCGTAGTCGGTGTCGTTCGCGAGCGCGACGGCTTCCTCCTCGTCGTCGAAGGGCACCACGACGACCACCGGACCGAAGATCTCCTCCCGCACCACCCGCATCCCGGGCGCGCAGTCCGCGAGGAGGGTCGGCGCCACGTAGAAGCCGCGTTCCAGGCCGGGGCCGGCCGGCCGCTCGCCGCCCGCCACCACCCGCGCGCCCTCCTTGAGGCCCAGCGCCACGTACCCCTCGACCCGGTCGCGGTGGGCCGCCGAGATCACCGGGCCGACCACCGTGCCGCGCTCCGCCGGAGGCCCGACCGTGAGCACGCGCGCGTACGCCGCCAGCTTCTCCACCAGCCGGTCGTGGATCGGGCGCTGAGCGAGCACCCGCGTCGGGGCCGTACAGATCTGCCCGCTGTAGAAGGAGAAGGTCGTGCCGATCCCACGGACCGCCGCGTCGAGTCCTCGGTCGTCCACGTCCTCGAACACCAGCGCCGCGCCCTTGCCGCCCAGCTCCATCAGCTGCCGTTTCATCGCGCGCCCGCACACCGCGCCGATCGCCTGCCCGACGGCCGTGGAACCGGTGAAGGAGACCATGTCGACCTCCGGGGAGTCGACGGCCGCCTCGCCGACGGCGGGCGCGGAGCCGGTCACCACGTTCACCACCCCGGCCGGAACGCCCGCTTCCGCGAGGGCGCGGGTCATCGCGTACACCGACAGCGGATCCTGCGGGGCGGGCTTCACCACGACCGTGTTGCCCATCGCGAGCGCCGGGGCGATCTTGCCGGCCGGGTTCGCCCAGGGGTTGTTGTACGAGGTGATGCAGGCGACCACGCCCACCGGGCGCCGTACCGCCAGCGCGCCGACCACACCGGACGGGCCCATCGGTCCGGCCTCGTTGATCTGCGGGGGCAGCGCCTGCTCCACCGGTTCCAGGGCACCGCGCGCGTACCGCCGGAAGCGGGCGGCGGCGACGGCGACCTGCATGCCGCGGGCGGTCGCGGTCGTCGCGCCGCTCTCGGCGCGGGCGAGCCGGGCGTGCGCGTCGGCGTCGCGGGCCATCAAGGTGGCGGCCCGGTCGAGGATCGCGGCGCGTTCCTCGGGTGCCGTACGGGACCAGGTGGCGAAGGCGGCGCGGGCGGCCTCGGCCGCCGCGTACACCTGGGCGCGGGAGGCCTCGGGCGCGAGGCCGACGACCTCCTCGGTGGCGGGGTCCGTGACGGCGTAATGACCGCCGTCCGGCGCGACCCACTCCCCTCCTATATAGAGGGCCTCGATCGGACTCATCGGGTGCTCACCGTCCTCGTGTCGCGGCCCGAGCGCAGCAGGCGGCCGGGGATCGCGCCGGTCAGCCGGTCGTCGCGGACGGTCTCGACGCCGTTGACGCGGACGGAGACGACGCCGAGGGCGCGCGAGTCGAGGCGCGGGCTCGCGCCCGGCAGGTCGTGGACGAGGGTGGCCGGGCCGGCGTCGATCCGTTCGGGGTCGAAGAGGACCAGGTCGGCGTGGTGGCCGACGGCGATCCGGCCCCGGTCGCGCAGCCCGAGGAGGCGGGCCGGGTCGTCGCTGAGCATCCGCACGGCCCGCTCCAGGGGGACCAGCTTGCGGCCGCGCAGGCAGTCGCCGAGGAAGCGGGTGGTGTACGGGGCGCCGCACATCCGGTCCAGGTGGGCGCCGGCGTCGGAGCCGCCGAGCAGGACGTCCTCGTGCTGCCAGGTCTCGCGGCGCAGGGCCCAGGAGGCCGGGTCGTTGTCGGTGGGCATCGGCCACAGGACGGTGCGCAGGTCGTCGGCGGCGCAGATCTCGACGAGGCAGTGGAAGGGTTCCAGGCCGCGTTCGGCGGCGATGTCGTTCACGACGCGGCCGGTCAGGCCGGCGTTGGCGGCGCTGTAGGTGTCGCCGATGACGTAGCGGCCGAAGTCGGTGAGGCGCCGGAAGACGCCGGCCTCCTCGGAGACGGCGTGCCGCAGCAGCTCCGCCCGTACCTCGGGGTCGCGCAGCCGCGCGATCCGTTCGGGGACGGGCAGGGCGAGGACGTCTCCCCAGCCCGGGATGAGGTTGAGGGCGCAGAAGGTGCCGAGCGACATGTTCATGGGGGTGAGGATCGGCATGGTGAGGGCGACGATCCGGCCGCCGGACTTGCGGGCCCGTTCGGAGGCGAGGAGCTGGCGCGGGACGCGTTCGGGGACGGCGGAGTCGATGGTGAGGACGTTCCAGTTGAGCGGACGCCCGGCGGCGGCGCTCATCTCGACGAACAGGTCGATCTCGGCGTCCGAGAACTGGTCGAGGCAGCCGGCCAGGATCGCCTCGATCTGGGTGCCCTCGTGTTCTCCGACCGCTCGGGACAGGGCGATCAGTTCGGCGGGGGTGGCGTGCCGGGAGGCGACGGGCGCGCCGTCGCCGTCGGAGTGGGTGGCGGACTGGGTGGTGGACAGCCCCCAGGCGCCCGCCTCCATCGCTTCCTTGAGGAGGTCCGTCATCCGCCGGATCTGCTCGGGCGTGGCCGCGCCGCCGATCGCGTCCGCCCCCATCACGTACCGGCGCAGGGCGCAATGGCCCACCATGAAACCGGCGTTGACGGCGGTCCTGCCGTCGAGGGCGTCGAGGTACTCGGCGAACGACGACCAGGACCAGTCGACGCCTTCCTCCAGGGCGGTCAGGGACATGCCCTCGACCTTGGCCATCATGCGGCGCGTGTAGTCGGCGTCCTCGGGACGGTCGGGGTGCAGTGGGGCGAGCGTGAAGCCGCAGTTGCCGCCCGCGACGGTGGTGACGCCGTGCTGGAGGGAGGGGGTCGCGTACGGGTCCCAGAAGAGTTGGGCGTCGTAGTGGGTGTGCGGGTCGACGAAGCCGGGGGCGAGGACGAGTCCGGTGGCGTCCTCCTCGGTGCGGGCCGCCACCCCGGCGCCACTGCCGCCGGTTCCGGGTTCCGCGATGAGGGCGATCCGGCCGTCGCGGACCCCGACGTCGGCGATGCGGGCGGGGGCTCCGGTGCCGTCGACGACGGTGGCGCCCTTGACCAGGTGATCGAGCATGGCGTGCCGTTCCCTTCCTTCCGTGTCCCTTCCTCCATGGCGTGGGTGTGCCCCGGACCGGTGGCCGCCGCGGAACGGCCGCCGGCCGGGGCGTGACGGGGCGGCGGTCCGGGAAGACGCCGCCCCGCGCCGAGTGCTCTGCCGAGCCGCGGCTCAGCTGCCGGCGGACTGCCGGAAGCGGGTCGTCCGGTGCACCGGGTCGGTGTCGATCTGCGGGATCACGTGCTCGCCGATCAGCTTGATCGTGTTCTTCGTGTCCTCGGCGGAGATGCCGATCGGCAGCCCGAAGGACAGCTGGTCGGCGCCCGCCTGCTCCCAGCGACGGCACTGGGCGAGGACCTCGCCCGGGTCGCCGCAGATCATCAGTTCCTCCTGGATGAGGAGTTCGATGATCTCGGCGGAGTACTCGGGCAGCAGCTCCGGCCACTCCGGGATGCCGTCGGGCCGCGGGAAGGTGTCGTGGTAGCGGAAGAGCAGCGACTGGAGGTAGTTGAGCCCGCCGCCGACGGCGATCTCGACCGCCTTCTCGTGGGTCTCGGCGCAGATCGCGGTCGAGGTGACCATGACGTTGTCGTTGACGAAGTCGCCGACCGCCCGCGCCTCCTTGATCGCCGACTTGTAGGACTCCAGGACCCACTCCATGTCGGAGACCTTCTGCACGCTGAAGCCGAGGACGCCGAGCCCCTTGCTGCCCGCCATGGCGTACGAGGAGGGGGACCCGGCCGCGTACCACATGGCCGGGTGCGACTTCCCGTACGGCTTGGGCAGCACCTTGCGGGGCGGCAGCGACCAGTGCTTGCCCTGGAACCCCTCGTACTCGTCCTGGAGCCACATCTTGGGGAACTCGGCGATCGTCTCCTCCCAGATCTCCTTGGTGTGGTTCATGTCGGTGATGCCCGGCATGAACCCGAGGATCTCGTGGGAGCCGGCACCCCGGCCGGAGCCGAACTCGAAGCGTCCGCCGGAGAGATGGTCGAGCATGGCGACCTTCTCGGCGACCTTCACCGGGTGGTTGACCGGGGCGAGCGGGTTGAAGATGCCGGATCCGAGGTGGATGCGGTCGGTGGCGTGGGCGAGGTAGCCCAGGAAGACGTCGTTGGCGGAGAGGTGGGAGTACTCCTCCAGGAAGTGGTGCTCGGAGGCCCAGGCGTACTTGAAGCCGGACGCGTCGGCCTGGATGACGTACTCGGTCTCCTCCATCAGGGCCTTGTGCTCGGCCTCGGGATCGGTCTCGGCGCGCTTGCCGACGTATCCCTGAACGAAGATCCCGAATTCCAAGGAAGTTCACCACCCTCGCAGATTTCTGACGCTCCGTCAGATTCGTTGATGTGCCCGACTCTCGCACCGCGTACCTGACCCGTCAATACACCTGACGGCTCGTCAGATACACGGCCCGGCGGCCCGGCGCTCAGAACAGACTGACACCCGCGAGCCATCCCCCGTCGATCACGAACGGCTGTCCGGTGATGTACGAGGAGTCCTCGGAGGTCAGGAACAACGCCAGCGACGCCACCTCCTCGGGCCGTCCGATCCGGCCGAGCGGCACCCGGGTGCGGTACAGCTCGGCCGTCGCCGCCGGGTCCACGCCCTCCAGGTTGCTCATGGCGGTGTCGATGGCGCCGGGGCAGATCGCGTTGACACGGACGCCGCCGGCGGCGAGTTCGAGGGCCGCGACCCGGGTGAGCCCGAGCACCGCGTGCTTGGTCGCGGTGTAGGCGCCGACGCCCGCCATGCCGGTCATCCCGGTGTACGAGGAGGTGTTGACGATCGTGCCGCCGCCGGCCGCGACTATCTCGGGCGCGACCGCGCGGATGCCCAGGAAGCAGCCGGTCTGGTTGACCTGCACCAGCGACTGGAACTCGTCCAGCGGCGTCGACACCAGCTCGTTGAACCGCACGATCCCGGCGTTGTTGACCAGTCCGTCGACCCGGCCGAACCGCTCCTTCGCGGCCGCCACCGCCGCCGCCCACTCCTCCTCGCGGGTCACGTCCAGGTGGACGTACGCCGCCCGCTCCTCGCCCAGGTCCTTGGCCACCGCCCGGCCCGGCTCGTCCAGCACGTCCCCGAGGACCACCCGCGCCCCCTCGGCCGCGAACAGCCGCGCCTCCTGCTCACCCTGTCCGCGCGCCGCACCCGTGATGACCACGACACGCCCGTCCAGCTTGCCCATGAAGCCACACTCCTCAGTTCAGATGGGGAGCGACCTCGGCGGCGAACGCCGCCATCTGGTCGGTGAGTTCGCTACGGCTCCGGCAGCGGAACCGCACCTGGATCTGTTCCACGCCCATCGCGCCGTACGCGCGCAGGGATGCGGCGATCATGTGCGCATCGCCGCTCAGGGTGCGCCGTCCGGTGTCCCAGCCGGGCACGCCGACGTACAGCGGCTCGGTGATGGCGCCGATGACGACCGGGTCCTCGTTCCCCGCCTCGGCGCGTAACTTCCGGAGTCTGCCGATCAGTTCGGGCAGCCGGTCGCGCGGGTCTCCCTGCGGCAGCCAGCCGTCCCCCTTGAGCGCGGCCCGGCGCAGGGCGGCGGGCGAGGAGCCGCCGATCCACAGCGGCACCCGCGCCTGGGCGGGCCGGGGCGCGAGGGCGAGATCCCGGAAGGCGAAGCGCTCGCCCGCGTGCTCCGGGTACTCCTCGGGCCCGAGCGCGGCCCGCAACGCGTCGACCGTCTCGTCGAGCACGCCGCCGCGCCCCGCGAAGTCGGCCCCGACCGCCGCGAATTCCTCGGCCACGTGCCCGGCTCCGACTCCGAGGACCAGCCGGCCCCCGGAGAGCCGGTCGAGGGTCGCGTACGCCTTGGCCGTGAGCAGCGGATGCCGCAGTCCGACGACCGCGACGTGCGACAGCAGCCGCACCCGCTCGGTGGCGGCGGCCAGGTAGCCGAGGGTGGCGACCGGGTCGTACCAGACGGTCCCCATCGCGCCGGCGAGCCGCCGCGGGATGACGACATGGTCGCAGCAAGCGATGTAGTCGAAGCCGTGAGCGTCGGCGGCCCGCGCGACGGCCACCAGATCGTCGGGCCCGGCATCGGCCTCCCAGGGTTCGGCGTAGAGAGTGCTCTGCGACTGGACGGGTAACTGCATCCCGTAGACCACCATGGGACTCCCCCTTATCTGACGCCACGTCATATACCCAGGCGGGCCATGCTCGTACCTGACTCTCCATCAGACAAGAGGCGGGGAGGGGTGGTCCGTGTGGCGGAGGGTTCCGCGAAGAGGTGTGACGCCATGCGACTCCATGTACCCACGGCCACCACAGGGAGACGCGGCGTGACACGGCTGTGACGCAGAGGAGCATCGCCGGTGACATGGACCCGGCGCGACAGGAGCACACGGCGCGCACGGCGCGCGTGAGCCGCCCCCTCATGGGCTATTCGAGCGGAACGCCCTCTCTTGTCACTCACAGGCGGTTTGGTGTGCTCTGAGCGCCGGAATCCTTCATGTCGGGTGCGTCTCACCCGTTCACATGGAGAAGGGGCCGATGTCATGAAGGACCTGGCTACATGAAGGACCTGACTCCGGATGCGGCTGAGGACGCCCCAGGACTGGGCCGCACCCGAGGGACGGCCTCCGGTCAGGGGCGCCGGAGGCCGTCCGCCGTGAGTCCCAGCAGGTCGATGGCGTTGCCACGGACGATGCGCTCGACGACGTCCAGGGCATCGCACTTCATCGGGCAAGGGTCAGACGGCCGCCTACCCCATCCCGGCCCGCCGTGAGACCAGAGCGGCGCGACCCAGTGGTATGCGACCCTTGACGCGCCATCGGCGTCACAGAGAGGTGCGAAGCGACTACGGATTGGATCGACATCGACGAGGACGCGCTGCGCCGCGTGATGGCTCAGTCCAAGGCGAGAACCACGGACGAGGCCGTCGATCTCGCCCTCCGGTTCTACATCGACCGACAGGAGCGCGCGGCACGCATCAAGGGCCTGGGCGAACAGTGAGACCGTGACGTCCTGGCGCACACAACCCCCACCGACCCCCGGGACAACGAGGGTCCCTCCGCTCAGGGGTGCCAGAGGCCGTCCGCCGTGAGTCCCAGCAGGTCGATGGCATTGCCGCGGACGATGCGTTCGACGACATCGGGGGTCAGGTGGGCCATCTGCCTCTCGGCGACCTCGCGGGACTTCGGCCAGGTGGAGTCGGAGTGCGGGTAGTCCGTCTCGTACAGGACGTTCCCGACCCCGATCGCGTCGAGGTTGCGCAGGCCGAAGGCGTCGTCGAAGAAGCAGCCGTACACGTGCCCCGCGAAGAGTTCGGACGGCGGGCGCAGCACCTTGTCGGCGACGCCGCCCCAGCCGCGGTTCTCCTCCCACACGATGTCGGCGCGCTCCAGGATGTACGGGATCCAGCCGATCTGGCCCTCCGCGTACATGATCCGCAGGTTCGGGAAGCGCTCGAACTTGCCGCTCATCAGCCAGTCGACCATCGAGAAGCAGCAGTTGGCGAAGGTGATGGTGGAGCCGACGGCGGGCGGCGCGTCGGCGGAGGTGGACGGCATCCGGCTGGAGGAGCCGATGTGCATGGCGATCACGGTGCCGGTCTCGTCGCACGCGCGCAGGAACGGATCCCAGTGGTCGGTGTGCACGGACGGCAGCCCGAGGTGCGGCGGTATCTCGGAGAACGCGACCGCGCGCACGCCGCGCGCCGCGTTGCGCCGGACCTCGGCCGCCGCGAGCTCCGGATCCCACAGCGGGATGAGGGTGAGCGGGATCAGCCGGCCCCGCGCCTCGGGGCCGCACCACTCCTCGACCATCCAGTCGTTGTAGGCGCGGACACACAGGAGTCCGAGTTCACGGTCGGCGGATTCGGTGAAGGTCTGTCCGCAGAAACGCGGAAACGTGGGGAAACAGAGGGCGGACTGGACGTGATTCACGTCCATGTCGGCGAGACGCGCGGGCACCGCGTGGGAGCCGGGGCGCATCTGCTCGTAGGTGATGACCTCCAGCCGGATCTCGTCCCGGTCGTAGCCGACGGCGGTGTCCAGGCGGGTGAGCGGGCGGTGCAGGTCCTCGTACACCCACCAGTCGCCGAGGGGGCCTTCGTCCCCCTTTTCACCCATCACGGGGGCGAACTTTCCCCCCAGAAAGGTCATTTCCTTCAGCGGCGCGCGGACGATACGGGGTCCGGTGTCGCGGTAACGGGACGGGAGCCGGTCCTGCCAGACGTGCGGGGGCTCCACGGTGTGGTCGTCCACCGAGATGATCGTGGGGAAGCTCTCCATGCGCTTCACGGTAGCGCTGATCTGACGATCCGTCAGTAAATGGTCGGGAGCGCGCCCACGGAACGGCGCGACCCGATGCTGACGCATCCCCTCCGGACAAGGCAGACTGTCGGGGGCGAAACCAGCGGTACGGGCAGGGGGAGCTATGGACCGTGAGGACGGGCCGCGAGTTCCGGGACAGCGGACTCCGAAGCAGGAATCCGGCGGGCAAGCGGGCCGGAACGCGGGCACACGCGTGAACGGCCCCGCGGGCGACACCGCGGGCGACACCGCGGTTTCCTCCGTGGGCGCGGCCGGTACGGCGGCGGGCATGGCGGAGGCGACCGATCCGGTCGTGTCCGGTGCGACGGCGGGCACGGGCACGCAGGTGTCCGCGGCCACCGGCGCGGGCACGGGCAGCGATGCGGCGGCGGAGACGACGGCCGACGCGGGCACGGGCACGGATGTGACCACGGGCGTGGCCTCGGACGAGGCCGCGAGGACGGCGGGTGGCGAGAACGACGCCGCCACGCTGCGCTTCCGCGTGCTCGGACCCGTCCGCGTGTCCCTCGGCGACCAGTCCCTGCCCAACGGCTCCCCGCAGCAGCGCGCCCTGCTCGCCGCCCTCCTGCTGCGCGAGGGCCGCACCGCCACCGCCTCCGAGCTGATCGACGCCATCTGGGGCGAGGAACCGCCGTCCCAGGCGCTGGCCGCCGTCCGTACGTACGCCTCCCGGCTGCGCAAGGTCCTCGGCCCGGGCGTGCTGGTCAGCGAGTCCGGCGGCTACGCGCTGCGCGCCACCGCCGGCGCCACCGCCCTCGACCTGGGCGAGGCCCAGGACCTGGCCAACGAGGCCGACAAGCTCCGCGCCGCCGGACAGCGCGGCGAGGCCCGCGACCGGCTCAACGCCGCCCTGGCCCTGTGGGACGGCGAAGCACTGGCCTCCGTACCCGGGCCGTACGCCGAGACCCAGCGCACCCGCCTGGACGAGTGGCGGCTCCGGCTCCTGGAGACCCGGCTCGACCTCGACCTGGAGGTCGGCGCCCACGCCGAGGCCGTCTCCGAACTGACCGCGCTCACCGCCGCCCACCCCCTGCGGGAACGGCTGCGCGAGCTGCTCATGCTGGCGCTCTACCGGTCCGGGCGGCAGGCCGAGGCACTGGCCGTGTACGCCGACACCCGCCGGCTCCTCGCCGACGAACTCGGCGTCGACCCCAACCCCGAACTCTCCCGCCTCCAGCAGCGCATCCTCCAGGCCGACGCCGAACTGGCCCGCCCGGTCGAGGAATCCGCCCCGGCCGCCGCCACCATCGCCCGGCCGGCACAGCTTCCGGCCACCGTCCCCGACTTCACCGGCCGCGACGCCTTCGTCCGCGAGCTCGGCGACCAGCTCGCCACCGCCGAGGGCTCCGTCATGGCGGTCTCGGCCGTCGCGGGCATCGGCGGCGTCGGCAAGACGACCCTCGCCGTACACGTGGCGCACGCCGCCCGGCCGCACTTCCCGGACGGGCAGCTGTACGTCGACCTCCAGGGTGCGGGCGCCCGGGCGGCGGCGCCGGAGACGGTGCTCGGCGCGTTCCTGCGCGCGCTCGGCACCCCGGATTCGGCCATTCCGGACACCGTGGACGAGCGCGCCGCGCTCTACCGCTCCACCCTCGACGGCCGCCGCGTCCTCGTCCTCCTCGACAACGCGCGAGACGCCGCACAGATCCGGCCGCTTCTGCCCGGCACGGCCGGCTGCGCCGCCCTCGTCACCAGCCGCATCCGCATGCTCGACCTGGCCGGCGCGCATCTGGTGGACCTGGACGTCATGTCGCCGGAGGAGGCGCTCCAGCTCTTCACCCGGATCGTGGGCGAGGAGCGGGTGCGGGCCGAACGGGAGGCCGCCCTCGACGTGGTCGCCGCCTGCGGGTTCCTGCCGCTGGCCATCCGTATCGCCGCCTCCCGGCTCGCCGCCCGCCGCACCTGGACGGTCTCCGTCCTCGCCGCGAAGCTCGCCGACGAGCGCCGCCGCCTCGACGAACTCCAGGCGGGCGACCTCGCCGTCAAGGCCACCTTCGAACTCGGCTACGGCCAGCTGGAACCGGCCCAGGCCCGCGCCTTCCGCCTCCTCGGCCTCGCCGACGGCCCCGACATCTCCCTGCCGGCCGCCGCGGCCGTCCTCGACCTGCCCGAGTGGGAGACCGAGGACCTGCTGGAGGCCCTGGTCGACACCAGCCTCCTGGAGTCCGCCGCCCCGGGCCGGTACCGCTACCACGACCTCCTCCGGCTCTACGCGCGTGCATGCGCCGAACGCGACGAACAGCCCCCGGTGGAGCGCGAGCTGGCGCTGTCGCGGCTGCTGGACTTCTACCTGTCGACGGCGGCCCGCGTGTACGCGATCGAGCGCCCTGGCGACCGCCTCGTCGACCACCTGGAGCCGACGACCTTCGACGGTCTCACCTTCACCGACCGCCACGCGGCCCAGGACTGGCTCTACGCCGAGGCCGACTGCCTCCTCGCCTGCGTCCGCCAGTCGGCGTCCGCCCCCGGCACGGTGCGCCGGGCGGTCGACCTCCTGTGGGCAGCGCTGGATCTCGGCGAGTCCGGCGCCAACTCCAAGGAGTTCGAGGCAGTGGGCTCGTTCGTCCGGGAAGCCGCCCACGCTCTCGGTGACGCGCGGGCCGAGGGCCGGGCGCTGACGGCGCTGGCAGGTGTCCACCACACCGCCGGCCGGTTCACCGAGGCCGACCGCGATGCCGAACTGGCTCTTCCCTACGCGGAAGCAGCCGGTGACCCCGTGCCGGGCTGCTGGTCCGCGAACGCCCGGGGCATCATCGCGCTGTACCAGAACCGGTTCGAGGAGGGCGAGGTGCACCTCGCCCACGCCATCGAACGGTTCCGGGGAGTCGGTGACCTGCCCGGCGAGGCGAGCGCGCTGTGCAACCTGTCCCGCATCCACCTGGCCACGGGACGCACGGCGCGGGCCATCGCCCTCGCCGAGGAGGGCACGCATATCTACGACTCGATGGGGCACTCGCTGCGCGGCGCCAACGGCCGCTACGCGCTGGGCCTCGCACTCACCGAAGCCGGGCGTCTGGACAAGGCCGTGGAGCGGCTGAGCGAGGCCCTGGAGGTCTTCCGCGACAGCCGGCAGCGGCTGTGGGAAGGCATGACGCTCTTCCGGCTGTCCGAGGTGGACATCGCGGCGCGGCGCCATGCCCAGGCGGCTTCCAACGCCGAAATGGCGCTCACCGTCCTCAGCGGAATCGGCGGTGCGTGGCGGCGCGGTAACGTCCTGACCGTGCTCGGGCACGCGCTTCAGGGCATAGGACAGCCGGGCCGTGCGCAGGTCTGCTGGCAGGAGGCACTCGATACCTTCGAGTCCCTCGGCGCACCGGAGGCGGCCGGCGTCCGTCGACTGCTGACGCCCGCCGCCGCGGCCTGAGCCCCGACGGACACGCACCGCCTCACTCGCCTGGGCGTTCATCATTCGTTTATCGCCGTCGGGCATCGTTCTTCTTGTCGATCCGCCGCGTCGGGGGGCAGACGGGTCGCCGGCACAGCCCTCACCTCGGAGAACTAGGGTGAGCGGCCAAAAGTGATTCATTCCGGCTGGTCACGGGGGAGCGGCCGGATGGGTCGCACCGGATTCCAGGTATGAGATGCAGGAGTTGAAGAGATGAGCGACTCGCTCGAGAAGGACGCGTCCGTGAAGCCTCAGGACATGCACGCCACCGGCGGCACCGCGGAGGCCATCGTCACGAAGGACATGCACGCCACGTCCGAGCCGGCGGTCGACGCGATCACCGCCAAGGTCGTCGGCGACGGCGAGGCGGCCATCACGACGATGGACATGCACGCCACCACGGAGCCGGCCAAGTAGACCGCACCACACGAGGACGGTTCCGGCGTCGCCATCGGGGGAGTCGCCGGGGCCGTGGTCATCCGGACATGAGCGCGCCGTGTCCCTTACGGGGGATGCCCGAGGGGGTTGGGGGACCTGCCGGGCACGTGGGGTGGGTGCGACCGGAAGACCGGAACGGAGGGGTCGGGCATCAGCCCGGCCCCTCCGTCGTGTTTCGGCCACTGCCAGTGGATGATCCGACAAAGCGAAGCGGATCAGCTGTTCTGCCTGACCCGCGCGTGCGAGGGTCGCTTTGTACGGATACACACTTCCGAGGAGTCCGACATGACCCGCACCAAGCGCCTTCTGGCCGGAATCGCCCTGGCCGTCGCCGTCGCCGCTGGTACCGCCACGCCCGCGCTGGCCGACATGCACGCGATGAACGACGCGTCCACGTACGACCTCCACGCCACCGTCGCCGGCATCGGCGACTGAGTTGTCGCGCCGCGTGGAAGAGCCCTGACCTGTTTCGCAGGTTCAGGGCTCTTCCACATGGGGCACCCGCCCGCTCGGAAACCAGCGGCAACCTGACGAATTCGCCCCCTCCGCTTCGCGCCCCCGCCGCGCCTGCGGCATGATCGGCGCACCTCGGGGGCGAACGGTGGGGACCGGACGTCACCGGGGTGGGGGAAGACGCACGCATGCGCGCGCCCAAGGGGGAGAGCCCGGGCCGGGTGACCGGTCCGGGCCTCTTGGCGTCTCGGGCCGCCACTCATTCCCGGGCGCACCCCGCCCCCTCCCCTACCGCGCCCGCAGCTCCCCCTTCAGCACCTTTCCGCTCGCGTTTCTCGGCAGGTGCGGGAGGAATTCGACCTCGCGGGGGACCTTGTAGTTGGCCATCTCGCGGCGGGACCAGGCGATCAGGTCGTCGGCCGTGACGCGGGCGCCGGGGCGGCGGACCGCGAAGGCCTTGCCGACCTCGCCGAGGCGGGGGTCGGGGATGCCGATGACGGCGACGTCGGCGATGTCGGGGTGGAGGCCGAGGAGCTGTTCGATCTCGGCGGGGTAGGCGTTGAAGCCGCCGACGATGAACATGTCCTTGATCCGGTCGGTGATCCGCAGGTTGCCCGCCTCGTCCAGGACGCCGACGTCGCCGGTGTGCAGCCAGCCGTCCGGGTCGATCGCGGCGGCGGTCGCCTCCGGGTCCTCGAAGTAGCCGCGCATGACGTGCGGGCCGCGGACCAGGATCTCGCCCGCCTCGGAGAGGCGGAGTTCGGTGCCGGGGATGGCGCGGCCGGAGGTGTGGGCGACGGTCTCGGGCGGGTCGTCCTGGTGGCACATCGACACCAGTCCACTCGCCTCGGAGAGGCCGTACGCGGTGAGGACGGTGCCGACGCCCAGCTCGGTGCGCAGCCGTTCGACGAGGCGCAGCGGGACGACGGCCGCGCCGGTCACGACCAGGCGCAGGCTGGACAGGTCGTGGGCGGCGCGGGCGGGGTGGTCGAGGAGGGACTGGTGGAGGGTGGGCGGGCCGGGCAGGACGGTGACGCGTTCGGCGGCGATGTGCGCGAGCGCGGTCTCCACGCTGAACACGGGCTGCGGGATCATCACCGCGCCGCGCAGCAGGCAGGCGAGCACCCCGGCCTTGTAGCCGAAGGTGTGGAAGAAGGGGTTCACGATCAGGTAGCGGTCGCCCTCGCGCAGGCCGGCGAGTTCGCTCCACACCGTGTAGCAGCGCAGGGACTGTTCGTGGGTGATGACGGCGCCCTTGGGGCGGCCGGTGGTGCCGGAGGTGTAGATGATGTCGGAGGGGTCGGTGGGCATCACCGCGTCCGCCCGCGCCCGTACCCGCGCCGGGTCCACCCCCCGCCCACCCGCGAGGAAGGAACGCCAAGTGGTGTAGCCGGGCTCGTCCGGTGCGGTGTCGCCGAACACCACCACCCGTTCCAGCGCGGGCAGTTCGACGCCCGAGCGGCGCAGGGAGGCCACGTACGAGGTGCCCAGGAAGGTGCCGGTGATGAACAGCAGGCGGGTGCGCGAGCGGGCCAGGACGTCGGCCGCCTCGGTTCCCTTGAAGCGGGTGTTGAGGGGGACGAGGACGGCGCCGGCCGTGACCGCGCCGAGTGCGGAGACGATCCAGTCCAGGGAGTTCGGCGCCCAGACGGCGACCCGGTCGCCGGCGCGTATCCCGGCGGCGAGGCAGGCGGCCGCCGCGCGTTCGACCCGGGCGCCGAGCTGGGCGTACGTGATCCGGGTACGGCCCTCGACGACCGCTTCACGCGGCCCGTACCGCGCCGCCGCCCGCCGCACCAGTTCCCCCACCGAACCGGGTTCCCACTCCATGGCCGCCCACCTCCGGTCACCGACACCAGCTACCTGACTCATCGTCAGATTAACGGTAGCCTGACGGACTGTCAGCAATGAGGCGCACCGTGGGGGTTGCCGTGCTCAAGGACCGCACAGCCATCGTCGGCATCGGCCAGACGCCCTTCGCCAGACATCTCCCCGAGTCCGAGAAGACCCTGGCCTGCCGGGCGATCCTCGCCGCGCTCGACGACGCCGGCATCGCGCCCGCCGAGGTCGACGCCTTCGCCTCGTACACCATGGAGGAGACCGACGAGGTCGAGGTCGCCAAGGCCATCGGCGCCGGGGACGTCACCTTCTTCTCCAAGGTCGGTTACGGGGGCGGCGGTTCGTGCGCCACGATCGGCCATCTCGCCGCCGCCGTCGCCACCGGGCAGGCCACCGTGGGGGTCGCCTGGCGGTCCCGCAAGCGCGGCTCGGGCCCCCGCCCCTGGACGAACACCAGCGCCCAGCTGGCCACCCCGGGGCAGTGGACCCGGCCGTTCGGGCTGCTGCGGCCGGCCGACGAGATCGGCATGCTCGCGCGCCGCTACATGTACGAGTACGGCGCCACCCGCGACCATCTCTTCAACGTCGCCCTCGCCTGCCGCAACCGCGCCAACCAGAATCCCGACGCGATCATGTACGAGCGCCCGCTGACCCGCGAGATGTACATGACCTCCCGCTGGATCAGCGAACCCCTCTGCCTCTTCGACAACTGCCTGGAGACCGACGGCGCCCTCGCCTGCGTGATCGTCTCCGCCGCGCGCGCCCGCGACTGCCGCCGCCGGCCGGTCTACGTGCACGCCGCCGCCCAGGGCCTGCCCGCCCAGCACCACGGCATGGTCAACTACTGGACCGACGACCCGCTCTCCGGCCCCGCCTGGACCGCCGCCCGGCACCTGTGGAAACAAGCCGACTTCGGACCGGCGGACGTCGACGTCGCCCAGATCTACGACGCCTTCACGCCCCTCGTCCCGCTCTCCCTGGAGGGCTACGGCTTCTGCGGGCGCGGCGAGGGCGGTGCGTTCACCGAGGGCGGCGCCCTGGAGACGGGCGGCCGGCTGCCGATCAACACCGGCGGGGGCGGCCTGTCCGAGGCGTACGTCCACGGCTTCAACCTCATCACCGAAGGCGTCAAGCAGCTCCGCGGCGACTCCACCGCCCAGGTGCCCGGCGCCTCGACCTGCCTGGTCACCGCCGGCGAGGGCGTCCCCACCTCGGCTGTCCTCCTCCGGACCTGAGGCCCCCGCCCCGGCATCATGCTTGAAGAATCGAGGAGTTCCCGATGCTCACACCCGTGATCGACGAGGACGGCGCGCCCTTCTGGGAGTACGCCGCCCGGGGCGAACTGCGCGTCCAGACCTGCGGCGCCTGCGATGAGCCGCGTTTCCCGCCCCGCCCCTGCTGCCCGTACTGCCAGTCGTTCGACAGCACCTGGCGCCGGGTGTCCGGGCGCGGCCGGATCTGGTCGTTCGTCGTCCCCCACCCGCCGCTGCTGCCCGACTACGCCGCCCAGGCCCCTTACAACGCGGTCCTCGTCGAACTCTCCGACTCTCCCCGCATCCGTCTCGCCGGCAACGTCGTCGCCGCCCCCGACGCCCCGCTCGACTCCGTCGACCCGGCCCGGCTGCGTATCGGCGCGCCCGTGAAGGTGGTCTTCGCCGAGATCGACGGGATCACCGTGCCGCGCTGGCTCCTGGAGCGCGGATGACGATCACGGTGGAACGCGACACCGGCACCGGAGTCGCCGTCGTCACCCTCGACCGGCCCGCCCGGCACAACGCCCTCACCCTCGCCATGGCCCGCCAACTCTCCGACGCCTGGCGGGGGTTCCGGTACGAGGACGACGTCCGCGCGATCGTCGTCACCGGCGCCGGCCAACGAGCCTTCTGCACCGGCGTCGATCGCACCTCGGTCGCCGAACTGCCGCAGCCCGCCTCCCCGTTCACGATCGACGATCCACTCCTCGCCATCGGACCCAAGTCCAACGACCTGTGGAAGCCGGTCATCGCCGCCGTCGAGGGCATGGCCTGCGGCGGGGCCTTCTACCTGCTCGGCGAGGCCGAGTTCCTGATCGCGGGCGAGGGCGCCGAATTCTTCGACCCGCACACCACGTACGGCATGGTCAGCGCCTACGAGTCGATCCTCATGGCGCAGCGGATGCCGTACGGGGAGGCCGCCCGGATGGCACTGATGGGCACCGCCGAACGGATCTCCGCCGAGCGCGCGCACACCATCGGGCTGGTCTCCGAACTGACCGTACGGGGTGGGGCGTTGGCGGCGGCGCGGCAGGCGGCCGCCACCCTCGCCGCGTACCCGACCGAGGCCGTGCAGGGCACCGTACGGGCCCTGTGGTCGGCCCGCGAGCCCACCAGGTCCCAGGCGCTGGCGCACGCCCCGCACCTGATCGCGCTGGGGAACCTGCCGCCGGAACGGCAGGCCGGACTGTTCACCCGGCGCGTCAAGGGAGAGGAAGCCGGGGTCAGGATCCGTTAGCGGGGCTGGGCGGGCGGGATCGTGGCCGTCTCGTCCTCCCAGACGTTGCCCACGGTGCAGATCTTCGCCTTGTCGACGGACCCCGGGTTCTTCATCTTGACGTCGTACAGCTTCTCGCTCGTGCCGTCGACGGAGACCAGGATCTCGCCGCTGTCGACCGGCACGTTCTCGCGCTCCTGGAAGGTCAGGGCGACCCGGTACAGGCCCGTCACCCCTGGCTTCGCCTTCACCCGCACGGTGGCGGTGGTGTCGGCCTTCCGGGCCGCCCGGTTCTTCCGCTTCTTCTCGGCCGGCTTCACGCAGTCGACCACGACGACCTCGACGTCCGGCGCGACGGAGGCGGTCGGCGAGGGCGAGGACGAGGAGCTGTCGTCGCCGTTCCCGGAGTCGGAGCCGGACCCCGATCCGTAGTCGTCGTCATCGTCGTCGTAGTGGTTCTTCTTGCTCGACGTCGAGCAGCCGCCGCCCGAGTCGTCGCTCTTGCCGTGGTCGCTGCTGCCGCCGCCACTGCCGCCGTGACTGCCGTGACCGCCGCGTCCGGTCTGGAAGCCGGTCAGCGCGAGGACGACCACCGTCAGGGTCGCCGCGAGCTTCAGCCTGGTGCGGATCATTTCCCCGTTCCCCCACCCGCTCGATAAGACGTGTACGCGTCACCCTAGCGTCGCCGTCCGCTCGACAGGACACCCCCCAGGACCCGGCGTAGCGTCGTGACCGAGAGCCGACCGAAGGGAGGCCGCACGGTGATCCGCAACATCGTGGGTTCGGTCCTGGCACTCGCAGGAGCGACGGCCGCCGTATGGAGCCCCTTCCGTGCCTGGTACGACGGCCGTCCCGGCCGCGACTACCGCGTTCAGGATCTGTTCGGGGGCATCACGGACGTCCGGGCCGAGGTCATCGGCTCGATTCTTCTCCCGTACGCCTTCGCCGTCCTGGTCACCGTGGTCGGCGTGGTCCTGCGCTCGCGCCTGGCCGTCGCGCTCGCCGGACTGATCGTGCTCGGGTTCACCGTCCTGTGGATGGTGCGCGTGGCCCAGGTCCAGAACGGACTCTCCCTCGATTCCCAGGGGCGCGGACTCGGCGACGGGGTCGCGATGGCCGTCGGCGGCGGCGTGCTGCTGCTCGTCGGCGCGGCCGTCATGTCCGGCCGCCGCCCGTCGTACCGGGCGCGGCACGCGGGCCGGGTGGACTCCGTACCCCCGGCGACCGGCACCCGGTACGACGAGAACCCGCCGCCGCCCCCGCCGTCACCGCCATCGGACTACCGGCCGCCGCAGCCGTAGCCGTAGCCGCCGTCTTCCGGCGCGGGCCGCCGTCCCGTTCAATGATGATCCGAGGCACTCGTGTGCGCGACGGTGAGCGGGGGGCAGGTGGCGGATGATCCGGGACAAGGCGGCACTCCCGTAAGGCGGTTGGGGGAGATCGCGGCCCTGATCTCGGCGATGGCGGCGGTGGCCGGCATCCTGCTCGGCATCTTCGGAGTGCCGCCCTTCCACGGCGCGTCGGCGCCGCGCCCGCACACGGATGCGCGCTCCCCCGCCACGGCCTCCGTGAATCCTTCGACTTCCCCGACCCCCTCAACAACTTCGACCGCCTCGGCGACTTCCGCGGCCCCGTCGACGCCGCCCGCCCTCCCGCAGGGCTGGCGGCGACCGTCTCACCCGACAGCGGGAACTCTTCGAGACGGCCCGCACGCAGCTGGTCACGGACATCGAGTAGCCCTGACCGGCGAAGGGCCTACCGGCCGCCCATCAGGAACCCGGTATAGAGGGCTTGTGCGCGACGCCCGGCCCTTGGCCTGGTCCGGACGGACATCCGTCAAGTCCGGCTCCGGCTCCGGCTCCGGCTCCGGCTCCGGCTCCGGCTCCGGCTCCGGCTCCGGCTCCGGCGAACGACGGGCTCTCGGCCGGTGATGTAACACTTCGGAGCGCCGCGTCCAAGTAGGGGTGTAAGGCATTACACGCCGCACTGCCCCTAGGAGCCCTCTGTGCCAGCGGAGCATCCCAGCGCACCACCCGCGCGCGACCCCGCCGGGTTCGCCGCCTTCTACGAGCAGCAGTTCGACACGGTGCTCGGCTTCGTCACCCGGCGCGTCGACAGTCCGCACCTGGCCGCCGACCTGACGGCGGACATCTTCGTGGCCGCGCTGGAGAACGCGCACACCTACGACGCCCGGCGCGGTACGCCCGTCGCCTGGCTGTACGGCATAGCCCGCAACACCCTCTCCGCGCACTTCCGGGGCAGC
The DNA here is from genome assembly GCF_040635425.1 of Streptomyces laurentii. Classification (NCBI taxonomy): domain Bacteria; kingdom Bacillati; phylum Actinomycetota; class Actinomycetes; order Kitasatosporales; family Streptomycetaceae; genus Streptomyces; species Streptomyces laurentii. Next base: position 53,136 of record NZ_JBEYHT010000035.1, read on the forward strand.
ACCCGTGAACAGCGCGCGGTCGCCCGGATCGGCGGCCGGCGGCTGCTGGACGACGAGGACATCAGCGCCATCGAGGGCCGGATCGACGCCGCCCGCGCCGCCCGGCACATGGCGGCCGCCCACGCCTCCTTGTCCGAACCCCTGCGCGAGCTGCTCGGCCTGGTCGCCCTGGACGGGCTGACCGTCCGCGAGGCGGCGCGGGCGCTGGGCATCAGCTCGGCCACCGCCCGGGTCCGGCTGCACCGCGCCCGTAAGGCACTGCGCGCCACCGCCCCGCACCACCCCGAGCACCCCGAGCACCCCGACCGCCGCGATTCCGTTCTGGAGGCCGCCCAGTGAACACCCACCCGCGCCCCCCGCGCCCCGCGCACTTCAAGCAGCAGCTCGCCGGCGAACTCGCCGCCCGCGCGGCCGCCCTGGCCGCTCTCGACGCCACCGCCCCGACCGGCCGCCGCGCCCCGGCCCTCGTCCGGCGCCCCCGGCTGACCCTCGCCATCGGCGCCGCGGCGGCCGCCGCGGCCGTGGCCGTCGCCGTGCCCCTGGCCGGCGGGACGTCCGGCGAGCGGACCCCCGCCGGTCCGTCGGGCGGGCAGAAGATCGACATCGTCACGGCCGACTACGTGGTGAAGTCCGCCCCGGACGGCATGATCGCCGTGAAGGTCATGAGCGCCAAGGGGGTGGCCGGGCTGCAGGCCACCCTGCGGAAGGCGGGTGTTCCCGCGGTGGTGACGACGTTCTCGGCCTCGTGCACGACCAAGGTCCCCTACGACGTCGGCTTCGACTCCTCGAAGGTGTTCCCCGAACCCGGAGAGGACGGGGGCCGCGGGATCGACGGGCGCTTCTCGCTGATCAGGCCGAGCGCCGTCCCGGAGGGCGACCACCTGCTGTTCGTGCCGACGCTGACGGGCGACGGCGGGATCGGCACGCTCTCGATGTCGGTGGTGACCGAAGTCCCCGAGTGCGTCCCGGAGTCCGACAACGGCATCGGCGCGGGGTACGTCGCCCCGGGCACCAATCCGTAGGAACACGTCACTTGGGGCGAGCGCGAGGGCATATGCCATCCGCGTCGCGGGTTTTCACGACGCGGGGAATCGCGACGTGGATGCCCACGACGTAAATGACTTCAAGTACGTGGGGAAGAACCCCGCCCTTCCCCTCCAGCCTCCCCGGCAACCCCAGAGACCCCGTCACCCTGACGGGTGATTTAGGCCAAGTGGACTGGATTTGGAGCGGGTTGTCGGGCATATGCTCACCGCGACAACCCCAGACATGCGTCGGCCCCCGGCCGGGACTGCGAATCCCGATCGAGGGCCTGACCACCGAGGAAGGTCACAACTTCCCGATGGCTTCCCCGCACATTAGCGTGCCCTCGCACGCCTTCGGCCTCGTTCACGTGAAGGTCCGCCACACGAGCCGCTTCACGATCGTCGGCAACCACCTCGCCCAGCACCGCGCGCTGTCGCTGATCGCGATCGGGCTGGCGGTCTACCTCCAGTCGCTGCCCGAAGGCGCCTCGGTCGGCATCAAGGCCATCGCGTCGCGCTTCCCGGAGAGCGAGATGCGCGTCGCCCGGGCCATGCGCGAGCTGGAGACGTACGGCTACCTCGGCCGTACCCGCGAGCGGCTGCCGGACGGCCGGATCGTGCCGCGCACGACCTCGTACAACTTCCCGGAGGCTGAGCCCGAGGCCGTACGCGAGACCGTACGGGAGGCCGTACGAGACGTCGTACGGGAGGCCGTACGCGAGACCCCCGCGCCCCCGCCCGCACCGGAGCCGGAGGCCGAGCCCGTACCCGTCTGGGAGCCGGACTTCGAGCCCGAGCCGGAGGAGCCGGACGACGAGCCGGAGCACGACGGGCCGGAGCACGACGGGCCGGAGCAGACACCGGAAGCCGCGCCCTCGCCGGAGCCCGCGCCCGTGCCCGACCCCGACCCCGAACCCCGACCCGTACAGCCCACCCCGCTCCCCTCGCGCCACCGCCCCGCCGCCGATCTGCTCGCGCGCCTCCGGCTCCACGACCCCCGGCTGCTGCTCTCCGCCCGCGACATCGAGCGTCTGGCTCCCGGTCTCACCGCCTGGCTCGACAACGGCGCCCACCCGGACGCGGCCCTGCGCACCCTCTCCGCCTGCCTGCCCGAGCCCCTCCACAGCCCGGCGGCCCTCCTCGCCCACCGCCTCACCGTCCTGCTCCCGCCCCCGCTCCCGGCCACCCGGGCGGCGGCCCCAACCCCTGACGACTGGGTGGACTGCGACGGCTGCGACCGCGTCTTCCGCGCCCCCGAACCGGGCCTGTGCCGCGACTGCCGCCTCGAAGCGGAATCCCTCCCCGCCGCTTAGATCCCCAGGTGATGCCTCGGAACGGCTTACTGGCCAGTCGTTTATCGCATGAGGGGGAGGATCGCGGAGGGGCCGGTGAAGTCGGCGGCGAGGGCGTCCATGATCAGTTCGTCGCATACCTTGCCGAGCCAGTACCCGGCTTCGCGCAGCGTGCCGGCAGGGTGGAAGCCGGCCTTCTCATAGGCACGGACGCCTGCCTTGTTCGGGGCGAGGACCTTGAGCCAGACCATCCGCAGGTTCGTGATGTGGAAGGCGTAGTCCAAGGTCAGGTGGGTCGCGGCGGTACCCAGGCCCTTGCCGCGGGCTTCGGGGGCGAGCATCACCACGTACTCGGCGGTTCGCACCGACGGGTCCGGCAGCAGGGTGGTGACCCCGGCCGGGACAGGGGTGTCGCCCGTGAGGTCGTAGACGGTGAAGCGGATGTTGTCGCCGCGGAGCTGGTGGGCGATGCCTTCCATGCGCGCTTCCAGGGCTTCGGGCTGCTGGCGGCCGTAGCCGACGAGCAGGGCGGGGTCCTGCTCCCACCGCCAATAGGTCTCCACGAGGTCGGCGCGGTAGGGGCCAAGGCCGCAGGTCGCGTCGCGGACCCAGATGAGAGGTTCAGGGCTGGCGTTGATGGCGGCCTCCGATGGTGAGGATGGGCGTGTAGGCGAGCGTCGAGGGCGGCTCGGCGACCGGGGTGCCGTCCATAGTCTGCATCCAGGCGTGCAGCCGTACGGGGTCAGCGGCGATCCCGTGGCACCAGGTGACAGCCAGACGCCGGGCGGCCAGCAGCAGCACGGCGGCGGCGGACTCCTCCAGACAGGCGGCCCGGCCCGGGGAGTGCCGTCCGGCGGCGCGGACGGCGAGGACGGCGGCCGTCGCCTGTTCGAGAGTGGCCGGGCGGCGGCAGGTTGACGCGGCCCGGTGAACGGCACGCAGCACCCGGAGCATCGTGGTGCGGGAGTTCCCGGCCGTCTTGACGGCGGCGACCGCAGCGAGGGCTCCCGCAGCGCTGAGCAGGGCTCGCTGAGGGACGGGAGCGGGGCGGGTGGTGCCGGCGGGGTGCTCGGTGCCGCCCCAGCTCGGGGGCGCGGTGGCAGCCTCGATCACCTTCCACGGCCGTGCCACCGGTGCGGGGGCAAGGAGTCCGGCGTCCAGGAGCTGGGCAGCCAATATGTCGGGCAGCGGTGCGGGCCGGCCGGTGCGAGCAGCTTCGCGGAAGCGTTCGGCGGCGGCGGGCAGCAGGCCCTGGACGTGGCCGGTGCGGTAATCGACGAGGACCAGGACGTGCCCGAAGTCAGCGGCACGGACTTGCGGCGGCAGGGCGGCGGAGGCGGGCAGATCAGTCATGAGGCTCGCTCCTTGCGGGGCTGGTTGTCCACATGGAGGCGTCGTCACGTCGGTGGGCGGTCAGCCAGGCTTCGGCCGCCAGCGCCTGTTCGAGAGTGGCCAAAGGCATGGGCAGCCCGGCCGCGGCCTGGGCCAGGTGGCGGCGGAACCGGCCAGGATGAATCAGGCCGAGCGTGGCGAGGTAGCCGTCGGCCAGAGTGGACAGATCGGCCAGATTGACCCGTAGCCCGGTGTAGTGGTCGGCGTCGAAGCTGCCCTTGGTGCTGCGGGCGGCGACCTTCGGCGGTAGCAAACCGGCCATGGCCCGGGACAGGGTGGGCTTGTAGATGTGCGATGGCGGCCGGTGCCCCAGCGGGGTGGCCAGCACCGCGTCCACCACCAGCGGGTCGAGAAACGGATTGTGCATCTCGATGCCCGACGCGGCGGCAAGCTGGGCGTCCGCCGCTGCGGTGCGGGCGACCTCGCGAATCTCGTCCACCAGAACCCGCACGGCGAAGTCCATGCCTGACAATAGATCGGTCGAGGCCGCAGCCTGGCGGACGGCCTCGGCCAGCAGTCCGGTGGCCAGTTCGGTGGCCCACGCCGGGTGCGGCAGCAGCGGGAACCAGGTGACCCGGCCATGGTCGTTGCGCCCGGGCGCCCCGACCGTGTCCACGAGTGCGGCCAGAGCGGCACTGCGACCGGTGCGGGCGGTGCGCACGGCGTCCCGCAACAGTGGGCCGGCCGAAGTGTGCCTAAGCCTCGCCCAGCCGAACGCCTCGCTCACCGCTCGGCGGAGCCGGCGGTGGCGAATCAGGTCGGCGAGATGGATCGGGGGCTGGAACAGGACACTGTCGCCGCCGTCACCGGTCAGATGCATCCGAGTGCCCAACGCGTCATGCATCCATACCATTTGGCCCATCATGCGGGCCCGGGTGAGTGTGGAGGGCGCCGGCTCATCGGTCACCGGCACATCGGTGATGGAGGTGTAGGGCAGGTGCTGCTCGGTCAGCGGCAGCAGGTGGTGGCTGATGCGACGCGGGTAGCGGGCGGCGGCCAGCCGGGCGTGGTGTAGATCGGCTCCGTCAAAATCACCGCGAGGGTGGACGGTTACCGCGTTCAGATGGCGCCCGGCAGGCAGAGAGGTAGCGGCAAGCGCCGCGATGCTGGTGGAGTCCAGGCCGCCGGACAGATCGCACGACAGTCCCGGGTCTGCGGCCGTGCGCAAGGAGACAGCTGCAGCCAATGCGTCGTGGAGCCGAATGTCGGGCGACTGACCGAACACCGGATCCGGCCGCCATGTCGTGGTGACGATCGGATCGGTGCCGTCAGCGGGCAGTACGATCCGAGAGCCGGGCGCAAGCTGGTGAACACCATCGAAGAAGGACCGGCCTGCGGCCAGGGCAGGCACCGAAGGCAGGAACACTGCGCAGGCCAGACGCTGGACGTCGACCGATGCCCCTGTCAGGCCGGCCAGCAGCCGAGCGGAGGTCGACCAGGCCCACCCGCCCTTCCAGCGGGTCGCGTAGACGGGCTGGGCGGCGGCCGGATCGGTGTGCACCACCACGGCGGTGGCACTCTCCTCGATCACGGTGTAGGCGCCGGGCCAGCGCCAGGTGACATCGCCGGGCGGGATGGCCCGGGCCAACAGGGACAGCTCAAAGTCGCTGGCGCCGCACCGACCCACGACCAGCATGCGTTGGCCGGCGCCGCCGGTCAGGGCCCGCGCCGGAACGCCACCGAGGCGCCAACTCCGAGAGCCGACGATGGCAGCGCCAACAGGGAAGGGTACGTGGGGACTTGTGGTGCTGAATCCTCCGAAGATCACGACTTCCTCCGCGGGAACAAGGTGGTGCCGCCACCCTCTGAGCGGGGTGGCGGCACCCGGGCGGATCAGCTGTTGTAGGCGCGGCGCTTGTCCTCGCTGTTGCCGCCGCCCTGCCCCTCGGTCAGGGCGGCCAGGTCGCCGATCTCGATCAGCGAGGCATCATCCTGCTCGCCGGTGATCTCGGTGTGGAACAGGTCCTTCATCGGTTCGTCCTCTCTGCTGGAACTCGAATCCCGCGAGGTCGGCGCGCTGCCGACCTCGCGACGGCACCTTGTGGCGCCGCGACCTGTCCGGCATGGCCGGGCAGGAAGTCCGGTGGTGGTGTCAGGCGGGCGGTTCGGCGTCCGGGGAACTGGCCGCGATGGGCGGGGTCGGCCCGTCCGCCTGGCGCTCGGCCAACAGGCCGAGTAGGCCTGGGACTGCCAGACGGCCGGCGACGATGACGGCCTTCAAAGGGTCACCGGCCAGGTCGCGGTGCTGCCCGCGGTGGCGCTTGTTCGCGGCGTTCTGCTCAGACGGCTACCCAAGCGGTGCCCGGCCAGTGGACCAGCACCAGGGGCGGTCGACGGGTTCCGGGGGCAAAGCAGTGGTATTCGGCATCGCACGGCTCCTGGTGATGGCGAAGCTCGGCCCAAGCAGGGCGCGGTGCACCGGCTGGGCGCTGGTGCACCACCAGAGAACCGCGTTCGGGGATGCCATATCCGTAGCCGGACTACGGGCCGTAGTCCGGCTACGGATCAGATGAACCGCACGCCCGCGCGGGCAGCGAAGCCCCGGAGACCAGGAAGTTTGCGGTCGTGCCGCAGCAGGTCGGTGGCGAGTTCGCGGACGGCGCCGCGGCGGATTTCCTGCGGGGCCACCTTCTCGGCCGCCAGCAGTGCGCGGTAGCACTGCTCGGGTTTGCCCCACTGGTCGAACGCGCGGGCCACATCGGTGAAGAAGCGGGCCTGGCGCTCGGTGGTCGGCAGCGCGGTGGGGTCGATCGTGGTAGCCAGCTCGATCGCCCGGCCGACATCGCCGAGTTCATAGTGCACCGACAACTCGTGCAGGGCGACGCTCTGGATACCGTCCACCAGGCCGGAGATCCGGCCTGCAGAGGCGGCGCTGTCGGCTGCCTCGCGGATCAGCGAGTACGCGTATGCGCGGTCACCCGCCTTTGCGGCGGTGTACGCGGCGGTGGCATACAGGTCGCCCCGGGCAGCCAACCGCTCGGACTCGGGCACCGAGGTATCGGCAAGCAAGTCCTCCGCCGCGACCACCACGATGTCGGTCGCCCGAGCCAGACTGCCCTGGCGCCGCCAGGCGCTTGAAACCATGCGCTGCGCCTCGGCGGTGACCAGCGGATCACCACCGGCGCGGGCAGATGTGAGCGCGCGGTCGGCGGTGATGGCGACCAGATTGTTGTCGCCGGCCTTGATACACAACCGCACAGCCAGGTTGTAGAGCCGGGCAACACCTCGCGCCCGCTCCTCCGCTGTGCCGACCATCTCGGCTGCGGCGATCCGGCCAGGCAGGGCCTTGGCCAGGACGCCGTAGCGGGCCGCCTTGAAGTCCTGACGGGACATCATCACCGAGGCAGCAACGGACTCCAGGGTGGGATCATGCCGGGGTGCCGGAACCCCGGCCGTCCCATACAGCAGGAGATCCTCCAAGGAGGCCAACGGCGCTTGCTCAGCCGCCGCGGCCTGCCGGTCGGATGCTGGGGCGAACAGGGCGGCAGCCGCCAGGACCATGAATGGGCGGCGTCGCACATCGTCCTCCTCGGCGGCGGAAGTGCTCGTCAGCGTAGCGGAGGCGGTCTTCCGGGAACGGGATCTCGGCCGGGCGGAGGCCGGCTGCGGCAGCGCGATCAGTTCACCGAAGTCACTGCCCAGTACATCCGCAAGTCGGCGTAACAGAGTGAGGTCCTTGACCTGCTGCAGGTCACGCTCGACCTGCGACATCCATGCCTCGCTATGGCCGAGTTCAGCAGCGAGCCGGATCTGAGTCCAACCCAGCTCGGCGCGGCGGAGCGCGATGAACTTGCCGAAGGTAACGCCCTTGCTCCCCACACTGGCCCCGCTTTCGGTACCCAGTCAGCTACAGACGGCTACCGTATCGATCTGCGGGCGCCCCGGAGTAGGGTGCCGCCAGATTCGATCAGGCGGAGGCACGGACTGAGGCTGGGCTCCCAACCTTCCGAGCGGCGCAGCAGCACACAAGCTCGCCTCGCGCCACCGTCCTGTCACCCTGCTCCCGCTCCCGGCCGCCCCGCCCGGCCGACGGCCCCGGCCCCTGACGACTGGGTGAACTGCGACGGCTGCGACCGCGTCTTCCGCGCCCCCGAACCGGGCCTCTGTCGTGACTGCCACCTGGACGCCGAAGCCGTCCCCGTGGCCTAAGCGAGCAGCGGGCGCACTGCGGCGGCATTCCGCAAATGCGCGGGTGTCCAGTCGATTCCCTATGCCCATTTTTCCGCGATACGGCACGGCGTTACCGGCAGTCGAATTCTGGCCAAGCGCACCCCACACGCCATCGGCTCACTCCTCGTGGAACCCGGAATGACCACATCCAGTTGCCGGAGACCACCAGGCATGAGACGCCGAGCACTCACGTGTTGCCGACTTCCAGAATGGTTGCGGATAATCTCGGCCATTCTCGTGACCGCACGGAACAACACCGCATTGACGGGCTATCACGCCACGCGCGTATCTTTGATTCGGCGATCAACGAGTGAAATCCATCTCGGCGCACCCGAATTCCATACGCATTCTTCGAGAAAGGAACGATCATGGCCCGTACCGCCAAGATACTCGCCGGCCTGGTCTCTGCGGCATCCCTGGCGATGGTGGCTCCTGCCGCGGCTTCCCCGACGGAACCGGAGCCGGTCACCACACGGCAGGTTGCCAGATCAGCGCTGGCGAGGCTCACCCCGGAGGAAGTGAAGAACCTCGAAAGCCGGTACCCGGCGCAGGCCAAACGCGTGAAGGAAGCCGTCGCGCGGGCCTCCGCCTCCCGCGGGGCGGGTACGGATTCCGCTTCCTACATCGCACCCACCGGCTACTACACGATTCGCAACTTGAACAGCCGCAAGTGTCTGGCGATCGGTTCAGGAAGCAAGGCGAACGGCGCGAACGCGATTCAATGGGACTGCCTGGGCAGCCCGGAGCAGATCTGGTGGATCACCAACGACTTCATCTCCAACTACAACAGCGGCAAGTTCCTGGCGATCGGTTCGAGCAGTACCGCGAACGGCGCCGAGGCGATCCAGTGGGACTACACCGGCAGCGGTGGCCAGCGCTGGTCCATGACTGACGATTTCCTGACCAACATGGGCAGTGGCAAATTCCTGGCGATCGGTTCGAGCAGCACCGCGAACGGCGCCAAGGCGATCCAGTGGGACTACACCGGCAGCGGTGGCCAGCGCTGGTGGCTGACCGGGCCCGCGTAGCCGACCCCGCGGGATACCCGGACGGGTGACCGACTCGAGGGCCTGACCACCGAGGAGCCTCACCGTCCTGCTCCCGCCCCCGCTCCCGTTCCTGGCCGCTTGGATCCCCAGGTCCCTAAGTCAGGACGTTGACGGCCCGCGCGACGACCAGGCCGAGGATGACCAGGGAGACGAGCGACTGGACCGCCATGGTCATCTTGGCCCAGGGCGTCAGCGGCATGACGTCCGTGGGGCTGAAGGCGGTGGCGTTGGTCAGACCGAGATAGAGGTAGTCGACGTAGCGGGGCTGCCAGCCGGCGGGGGCGAGCCGGGGTTCGATCTGCTGCGGGAAGGCGAGGGCCGGATACGCGGGTCGGCGGTGGAGGCGCACCGCCGGGCCGCCGCCGTCGAGCTCGAAGAACAGGAGGGAGAAGGCGAGGACGGTGCCGGCCCAGACGGCGCTGCCGACCTGGAGCAGGCTCGTCGCGGACGCCGTCTCCCTTCCATTGGTGACGATGTCCTTGACCAGCTGAAGAGTCGACCAGACGGCGCCGACCGACAGGACGCAGACCAGCGCGAGCGACACCGCGCGCAGCCACGCGGCGCGCCGGTCGATCCGGCCCGGGTCGCCCGCGATGAGCGTCAGCAGGAGCAGGCCTTCCACGGACGGCAGCACCCAGCGCGGCGCCAGCCGCAGGGTGTCCGGAAGCAGCATCGTCAGCACCATGGCGACCGCCACGGCCAGGGCCATCGGCCAGCGCGACTCGCCGGCGGGCGCCTGGTCCGGTGGGGTCCCGAGGTGCGGAGGAGCGTGATGTCGGCTCACGGGGTCTGGTCCCTGTCGTTCGTGTCGTGCGCCGGTCGACGAGATGTCGAGACGAGCCTGCCCGGACTCCTCCACTCCACTACGGCTCGCGGGCCCGCGCACCAGCCGGCACCCGGCCGGGTCAACGACGCGACCGGGACGAGGTAGAGGAACGGGCACGGGTGAACGGGGTACGGGTCAGCGCCAGGGGTCGAGGGCGTGCTTGCCGCGGGCCCGGCCGGACTCCAGTTCCCGCAGCACCGCCGCCCCCTCGGCCGGCGGATGCACCTGGGGAGTGCCGGGCGGGTATACGCCGTCGGCGATGAGGGCCTCGATCTCGGCGAGCAGCGACCGGTAGAGGTCGGGCGCGGCGGACGCCGGCGCGCCGATGTGCAGCCCCTTGATCTGGACCTGGTGGGTGAAGACCAGGTCGTGCGTGCTCAGCGTGGCGTCGCCGGTCTTCATACCCGGCACAACACCCTTCGGCACCACGGTCTTCCGCCGGTCCGTGCCCCAACCCCCGGGCCGCACGGCGGAGAACGGCCCTGGCGCCGACAAGCACGCGCATCCGGTCGGCGATAAAATGGGGTGAGCCGAACGCTCCTCGCAGGGCCGTGCGTCTCTTCCGGTCCCCGGCGGGGCGAGGCGGCCTGTGTCGTTCCGCGCCTCGCCGACTTCCTCGCGGCCGAGCCCTCCCGGGACGGGACGGAGCAACTCCCGCCGCCCGGGCCCCCGGCCGCCGCCGGCTCTCCTCCGGCCCCGGCCGTACGTACACGCATCGGCCGCGCATCGGCCTCGCGGGACCCCTGGCGTGCGGCCCCGGCGTCACACCGGCGTCACACCCTCCGAAGAGGCGATGTCATGAACAACCCGCAGCAGACGGCCCCCGCCCCGGCCCTGCGCCTCATCTTCGAGTACGAGGGCGATTCGGTACGCCTTGTCTCCCAGCATCCGGTCGACACGGTCGTCGGCGACCTCGGCGCGGGCGCCGAGGCACGACCTGGCGACTTCGTCGTGGAGACCCGGGACGACTCCGGTCAGCGCCTCGCCCGTGTCGCCGCGCACGGAGCCTTCCTGCAGAGCGCCGAGGTCTTCCCGGAGAACCACACGGAGCCGATCACCCGGGTGAACGTGGAAGCGCGCGGCGCGTTCACCGTCGTCGTCCCCGCGCCGGCCGACGCCACCCGGATCGCCGTGGTCCACGTCGCGCCTCCCGGGCGCGAGGAACTGCGCGAAGGCGCCACCGGCCCGTCCGCCGAAGCGGCACGGGACGTCGACCTCGCCACCTTCCGTCTCCAGCGATAAGCGAGAGGGGACCGCGATGACCACCTCCGACGGCTCCGTCCTGGGCAGCACCCAGATCCACGGAACGGCCCCGCGCAACCGGGCGTTCACCCTCGTCCTGCTCGGCGACGGCTTCACCAGCACGCAGCAGACCGACTTCGACAACGCCTGCACCGACTTCGTCACCGCGCTGACCAGCACCCCGCCGTACGACACGATCGGGCGGCCGATCAACATATGGCGGGTCAACGTCACGTCCACCGACTCGGGCGCCGACGACCCGACGAGCACGGGCGGCACCGGCGCGACACCCGCCACGTACTTCGACTCCACCTTCGGCTCGAACGGCATCAGACGCCTGCTGGTCTGCGACATCACGACCGTGCTCCAGACGGCCGCCGCCCAGGTCCCGGAGTTCACCGTCGCGATCGTCGTGGTGAACTCCACCGTCTACGGAGGGAGCGGCGGCTCCATCGGCGTCTACTCCCTCGCGGGCGGCGCGACCGAGATCGCCCTGCACGAGCTCGGCCACACGGCGTACGGACTGGCCGACGAGTACCCGTGTTACGCCTGCGACAACGTCGAGACCGGACACGACGTCGCCCCGCTCGGTGAGCCGTCTCAGCCCAACGTCACGCAGAACAACGACCGCGACACCCTGAAGTGGGGCTGGGCGGTCGCCCCGACCACCAGCCTGCCCACGACGTCCAACCCGAACTGCCGGACGGTGGATCCGCAGCCGAGCCCGGTGCCCACCGGCACCGTCGGCTGCTTCGAGGGCGCACGCTACTACCACTGCGGCTACTACCGGCCCGAATACGACTGCAAGATGAAGGAGTTGAGCATCCCCTTCTGCCAGGTGTGCCGTCAGGTGATCCGGGCCAAGGTGAAGGTGACCAAGAACATCTGCGCGCTGACGCCGACCAGGGACGCCGTGTACCTGTACGACGGCTCCGGGAGCTCCTGGACCAGGATCGGCGGCCCCGCGGACCGGATCATCGCGGGGCCCTGGGGACTCGTCGCCACCAACCCCGACACCGGCGACCTCTACCACTACCTCGGCAGCCCCGACAACTGGCAGTACATCGGAGGCCCGGGCGCATCCTTCGCCGTCGCCCCCGACACCGTCTACGGACTCACCCCGGGCAGGGACGCCGTCTACAGCTACGACGGCTTCAACAACTCCTGGACCCGGATCGGCGGCCCCGCGGGCCAGATCTTCGCCGGCGGCTGGGGGCTCGTCGCCACCAACCCCGACACCGGCGACCTCTACCACTACCTCGGCAGCCCCGACAACTGGGAGTACATCGGAGGCCCGGGCGCATCCTTCGCCGTCGCCCCCGACACCGTCTACGGACTCACCCCGGGTCTGGACGCCGTGTACCGCTACGACGGCTCCGGGAGCTCCTGGACCCGGGTCGGCGGTCCCGCCGGCCGGATCTTCACCGGGGAATGGGGCCGCGGCCTCATCGCCACGAATCCCGACACCGGCGACCTGTACACCTACCTCGGCGCCCCCGACAGCTGGCGGTACACCGGAGGCCCCGGCTACTCGTTCGCCGTCGCCACCGACACCGTCTACGGACTCACTCCGGGCCGGGACGCCGTATACAGCTACGACGGGATCGGACCGTCCTGGACCAAAATCGGCGGCCCCGCCGACGACATCGCCGCCGGCAACATCTAGGGCCGACTCCTCCGGGCCGCCGCTCGGGCGACAGGGCGTCTTCCGCTGAACGCCGTGACGCCGACCGCGCACATCACCGCCTCGACGCCGGACCCCTGGCCCACACGTGAGGAGACCCCAGGCGCCCTCATCGCGCCTGGGGTCTCGTGCTGCGCCGACTCCGCCGGCGACACGGCTGTGAGCGGGCGGCGTCACCGGGTCGGCGCGACGGCCGGCCTACGCGGCCGACGCGGCCTGGCCGGCCGGAGGGGTTGGCTCAGTTGAAGACCACGACATCGGTGCGCATCGGCAGCGGGCTGCTCCAGTCGATGTTGATCTTGAACGTCACGACCCCGGCGGCGGGAGCGATGCTCGACACCTGGAAGGGCGCGGCGCCGACGAACCGGTTCCCGTTGCCGTCGATCTCGGAGGCCGTGATGACGACCGTCGAGTTGACCCCGATGACGTTCCACGGGATCTGGAGGTTCCAGACCCCGTTCCCCGGGCCCCACGTCCACCAGCCCCGCCAGATGGCACCGACGTTGCCGCCGATCTGCGCGAGCTTCTGGTCGCGCTCGGCGGCCTGCGAACTCTCCACGACCCGCGGTGCCACGGGGACCGGAGACTGGGTTGCGTCCATGCCTGTTCCTCTCACGCCGGGAGAGCCACACGGACCCTCCGAGTACGACGAGTGTCGATCCGTGCGCACAGCGTCACAATCACTCGTCCGGGTGGCCCACCGGCGTGTCGTCGCGTCTCTCGCGCATCCGTGTGCTGCCCGCGCACTCCCCCACCACCCGCGCATGCTCATGCCACTCGCGCGAAACGGCCCCGCCCCTCCTCCATGCCGTGGAGGTACCTCGGAGATCGAGGCCACCTGGTCGGCGGCACCAGGGCCACAGGCGCCAGCCAGGACACGGGCGATCCGCTCGATCTTGCGGGAGAGCTCGTCCAACCGTTGCCGGCTCACCGACGGGGGTATCAGTTCCGTTCTCAGATCCACGGCCCGAATGATGCCGTCGGCCCCGACATGGCCTTCCAGGTGCTCACGGCCCTCGCCCCAAGTCCTGGCTACCTACCCTCCGTTGCCCGAATATGGCTACGCGAATGCCCCTCCCCGACGCATTCGAGGAGGGGCATTCGTGGTCACGCCGGAATCAGCGGCCGGACTTCACGTGCTCCACGAAGCCGGTCCAGGCACCCGCCGAGAACCGGAACGCCGGACCGTGGGGATCCTTCGAATCCCGGACGGCCATGTCACCGTTCGGGCAGAGGCCCCCCTGAACGCACTGTCCGCCCTGATCGTTGCTGTAACTCGATGAGAACCAGTCCACGGACAGGTCATCGGCGCGGGTCATCACATCTCCTTGCTCGCGGTTTCGATCAAGCTCAGGGACTCCTCGTATCCCGGAGCGAGTGCTTGGAGCCCACGGAACGACGCCTCGTACCTCTTCAGATCCTGCTCGCGACGGGATACACCCGCGCCGGTCAGGTTCTCCAGGTGGACAATGGGCTTCAACGTTCCCGGGGCCGGGAACGTGAGGAACGTGAAGGGCCCGTTCATGCCGGGGTGCGCACCGACCGAGAACGGTATGACCTGCACGTTCACGTTCGGGCGCGAGCCGGCGATCTCCACGATGTGGGCGAGCTGGGCCCGCATCACCTCGCGTCCGCCCACAGGCCGCCTCAGAACCGACTCGCTGATGATGGCGATGAACTCCAGCGGGGCCAGCCGACGGGTGAGCGCCTCCTGCCGCGTCATCCGGACCGCGACCTGCTTGTCGATCAGCTCCGGGGCCAGGCCAGCATGGGATCGCCCGAGGATCACGCGGACGTACGCCTCGGTCTGGAGCAGGCCCGGCACATACTCGTTCTCGTAGTTCTTCACCTGGGACGCGACCGCCTCAAGCCCGAGGTACGCCTTGAAGCTGGGTGTGATGACGTCCCTGACGTCCGGCTTCTGCCACCAGTCACGCTTGGTCTTGGTGACGGTCGCGTACGCCATCAGGACGTCACGGGTCTCCTCGGAGGCGCCGTACAGCGCACACAGGGCCATCACGTCGGAGGGTTCGACGACTCCGTTGTCCGCGGTCTCCAGGCGCGTGATCTTGGAGCCTGCCCAGATGAGCCGCCGCGCGACTTCCGCACCCTTCATGTTCCGGCTTTCGCGCAGCTTGCGAAGCTCGACGCCGAGGTGCAGACGACACAGGGCGGGCGTCGCCGACTCGATGGCAGGTGCGTCAGGCGTACCGATGTCAGTCATCCCCGCCCTCTCTCCCGTACAACTCACAGTCTGACGTTGAACATTCAGGCTGCGCAATGCAGCTTCGAGCAAACGGTAGAACATTCAAAGCGTTTCACCAACTCGCTTATTTCGCACGGTAGTTCGTGCCTACAAGTTCACCCGCAGAATTCTGCGGGACGACTTTCCTTGTGGCTATTTCACTGCCATGCTGACCTTGTTCGCAACACAATGTCGCCGTTTCACCACTCGGCGTGATTGCGCTGCCTATGCGTCCCCTTCGCCCTCCCCATGAGCCGAGGCCGATCATGACGAAATCCCTCAGCACCGCCCCCAGCACCACCCTCAGCCGGCACGAACGGCACCGGTTCCGCACGGAGTTGAACACCATGGCCGTCGAGCCGTCCCGCCGGCGGGGCCCCGGCGTCCCGCTCTATGTGAAGACGCTGCCGGACCCGGACCCGGACCCCGCCGCGCACGAGTACCCCGTCGACGCCGCCGAGATCGTCATCAACCCGTCTGGCAGGGCGAGTTACCCCGACGAACGGCCCGAGGACCGCACCGTCGAAGGAATCCTGCTCCGCCGGTCGGCGCACACCCACCGCCAGGTCGCCGCCATGGAGTCCCTGTGGTGCGCCGGGTGCGGGGGCCGTCCCGATGTGGACCGGCGCGGGATGCTGTGGGTCCTGCCGGCGGCCGGCGTACGGCGGGCCGGGTTCCCGGCCGGTCCCCTCCTGGTCGACGTGCCGCCCCTCTGCCTCGCCGACGCCGCCCGGGCGCTGCGCGCGAGCGACGACCCGCCAGGCGACGTGCTCGCCCTCCGCGTGACCGAGGCCGAGGTCGTCGGAGTGCGCGGCACGGTGTACGCGCCGACCGGCGAGGCCCTGGGCGCCCCGGAAGTGGTCCTGTTCGACGATCCCCGCGTACACCGCGTCGTCGCCGACCAGTTGATACGCGAGATCACGCGCGCGGAGATCGACGACACCACCCTGTCGGCGTTCGCGCACCGCCCCGCCGACCACTGAACCCCGCCCCGGAATGCCAAGGCCGCCGATGAAGACCAGTCCGAGCACCGCCCCCGGCTATCTCGCCAAGTACACCGCCCACGACACCGCCCCCGGCAAGGCGCGGCGCGACATCGCGTTCGCCCTCGCCTCCTGGGGCCTGGATCAACTGGCCGACATCGCGCGGCTGTTGGTCTCCGAGCTGGTCACCAATGCCGTCACCCACACGGACTCGCGGCGGGTCGGCGTGGCCGTCACCCGCGCCGCCCGCGTCATCGGGGGCGCCGGGACCACCGTCCGTATCGACGTCCTGGACACCGACCGGTCGACGGCCCCCGCGCCCCGACCGACCGGCTTCGACGAGGAGTCCGGCCGGGGGCTGCTCCTCGTCGACGCCCTGGCCGACCGGTGGGGCGTCCAGCGCGTCGCCACCGGCAAGCGGGTCTGGTGCGAGCTGGACGCCGATGCGCCGGGGACCGTGCCGTAGCCCCGGCTCCGCGCTCACGCGCCGCGGTTGGTCGCCGTTCCCTTCACCGCGTCCAGCGCGTACACGCAGCGGTCCTTGCTGCACGCGTAGACGACGCCGTTCCTGGCCACCGGCGAGCCCGTGATCTCGCCGCCCGTCGCCAGCTTCCAGCGCAGCTGACCGCCGGCCGCGTCCAGGGTGTAGAGGACGTGGTCGGCCGAGCCGAAGTGCACCCGCCCGTCGGCGACGACCGGGGTGCCGATCAGTTCGCCACCCGCCGCGAACCGCCACTTCGGGGTGCCGGTGACCGCGTCGAGGGTGTAGAGCGCGCTGCCGCTGCCGACATGGACGTGCCCGGCGGCGACCAGGACCGGCTCGGTCGACTGCCGCGGCTCGGTCGCGATCCGCCAGCGGTCCTGGCCGGTGGTCGCGTCGAGCGCGTATACCGTGCCGAGGTGGTCGGCCAGGTAGACCCCGCCGCCGGTGACGGCCGGGCCGGGCGCGAAGGCGGGCGGCGAGACGAAGACCGCCGGCGCCTCGAAGTGCCAGCGCACGTGCCCGGTCGCGATGTCCATCGACAGCACCCGCGTCCCGGCCGCGACGTACACGCAGCCGTCCTCCGCCGGCGCGAGCCGCAGCGGCACGTGGGCGCAGGAGGCGGCGTCGCCGATCGGGTACGACCAGCGTTCGGTGCCGGTACGGGCGTCGAGCGCCTGGAGGCGGGCGTTCCGCCACACGTACACGGTGTCGCCGTGCACCGCCGGCCCGCCCTCGACGGTCTCGAAGTCGGTCTGCGCGCCGCTCAGTTCCCACAGCTTGGCGCCGTTGGACGCCTCCCACGCCTGGACGCCGCCGCCCCGGGTGCCGGTGACGACGGTGCCGCGGTCCACCTGGAGGGAGTACACCCAGGCGTCGGTGTGCAGCCGCCAGCGCTCGCTGCCGTCCTGGGCGTCGAGCGCGTAGAGCGTGGGCCCGTCGGAGGCGTGGATACGGCCCTGGGCCACCGCCATCGACCAGGCGACGTCCCGCGTCTTGAACTGGCGCCGGCCGCTGGCCGTGTCCAGCGCGTGCACCTCGAAGGAGGTGACGTAGAGCAGCTCGCCGTCGACGACGGGGGTGCCCCACACGTCGTTCGACATGCGGAAACGCCACGGCCGCCAGTGGCCGGGGCCCTGGGGCGCGGGCGCGGTGCCGGTGCCCGGTCCGGTGCCGGGCAGGGGGCGCGCGCCGGGCGGCGGGCCCGGTTCGGCGCCGTGCGCGCCGTGCGGACCCGGTGCGCCGTGCGTACCCGGCGCACCATGCGTACTCGGTACGCCATGGGTGCCGTACGTGCCGCCGCCGGGCGGCCGGATCCAGCCGGTGGCGGTGCCCGCGGCGGCACCGGGGCCGACGGCCAGGGCGGCGCGGGTGTCGGCCACCCGGGGGCCGGGGCCGATCGGGTGGGCGGCGCCCCCGAGCCGTACCGGACCGGCGTCCGCCACGGACGCGGCGGCCGGAACCGGCGCGGGCGTGGGACCGGGGACGACCGGCGGCGCCGACACCGGCGCGTGCGAGGGCGCGTGCGAGGGCGCGTGCGAGGGCGCGGGGGCGGCGGGACCGGCGTGCCGGCCGGCCGCCGCGCGCGGGTCGCCGCCGTCCCACGCCTCCGCGGGCCGCGGCGGACGCGACGGCATCGGCGGGGCGGCGGCCGGGCGCGGCGGGTTGGGCCGCCCGCCCCGGCGGGTCTCGATCATCTCGGTGGCCGACTCGGGCAGCCAGGCCGCGGCCGTACCGGAGTCGTCGCCGGCGGCGCCGGAGTCGAAGAGATGCGGGGCCAGCATGGCCTGCAGGTCGGCCGGGGTGGGCCGCTGGCCGACGTCCATCCGCATGCACGCGTCGATGAGCGGCCGCAGCTCGTCCGGCAGACCCTCCAGGTCCGGGCCCTCGCGCAGCAGCATGAAGACCGTCTCGACCGGGTTGGCGCCGTGGAACGGGGCGTGGCCGGTGGCGGCGAAGACCAGCATCGAACCGAGCGAGAAGACGTCGCTGGCGCCGGTGACGCCGCGCGAGTCGCGGGCCTGCTCGGGCGACATGTAGGCGGGGGTGCCGACGGCGACGTTGGTCATGGTCAGACGCGTGTTGGAGACGCCGGACGCGATACCGAAGTCGATCACCCGGGGGCCGTCCTCGACGACGAGGACGTTCGACGGCTTGAGGTCGCGGTGGACGAGGCCGGCGCCGTGGATGGACTGCAGGGCCTCGGCGACACCGGCCGCGAGCCAGCGCACGGCCTGTGCCGGCAACGGCCCGCACTCGTTCACTATCTCTTCGAGGGAGGGAGCGGGGACGTACGCGGTGGCCAGCCACGGCACGGCGGCGCGCGGGTCGGCGTCGACGACGGCCGCCGTGTAGAAGCCGGAGACCGCCCGCGCGGCCTCGACCTCGCGGGTGAAGCGGACCCGGAACAGCTGGTCCTCGGCGAGTTCCGTCCGTACGGTCTTGATCGCCACGCGCCGCCCGGACGCCGAGCGCGCGAGATAGACGAGGCCCATGCCGCCCGCGCCGAGCCGGCCCAGCACCTCGAAGGGCCCGATCCTCCTCGGGTCGTGCTGCGTCAGCTGCTCCACTTGCCTGCCACCTCCCCGTGGGGCCATGAGGGTACGGCCCGTGGACCCTGATTGTTCCTGTCCGAGGCGGTGGTGGCGAACCCGGGGGCGCGGCGGGGTGTCAGCCTGGGCCGAGTCCGAGAGTTTCTGCCGGTCTTCGGGCGATCTCCGGGCGATCTCCGGCCGGGGCCCATGCCGACGGACGTTCCCGGAACGGGCGGCGGGCCAGTGTGCGGTGAAGCCGTCGTCAGGCCGCTACGGGGGTGAACCGATGCAGTTCGTCCTCCCCGGGCTGGACCACGCCGTAGCTGTTCTCCGGCACCTCGTTCCAGGCGTCGGGCAGGTCGCTGAGCGGCTCGGAGACGATGAGGCGGGTCTCGTCGGAGATGTGCGCCAGGAAGCCGATGTCGGGGTGCAGCTTGCGCAGCGCCTCCACCCGGCTGCTGTAGAAGAGCGAGCGGGACGCCTGCGCGGTGGAGTAGCGGAAGGCCCAGACGCGCTCGCCGTCGGTGAGGGCGATCGTCATCTGGAGCGGGAACTCCACTCCGTGCTCGCGCCCGATCCGTTCCACGACGCCCGCCGTCTCGGCGACGGCGGCGGGCGGGTCCCGGTCGAGCCCGTAGGTGAGGGCCAGGTAGAACAGCACCTCGGAGTCCGTCGTGCCCTCCATCTCCGGGTAGAGCTCGGGGTCGACGAGCATGGTGAGCTCGCGGCGCATGAGGGGGAATCCGGCGATCGCGCCGTTGTGCATGAACATCCACCGGCCGTGCCGGAAGGGATGACAGTTCGACTGCTGGACGGCCGTGCCCGTCGACGCCCGGATGTGGGCGAAGAACAGCGGCGACCGGACGTGGTCCGCCAGCTCCCGCAGATTGCGGTTGTTCCAGGCGGGGCCGATGTCCCTGAGCAGCGCCGGGGTGCGGTTCTCCTCCGAGTACCAGCCGACGCCGAACCCGTCGCCGTTGGTGGTCTCGACGCCGAGCTTGGAGTGCAGGCTCTGGTCGATCAGGGAGTTGGCCGGCTGGTACAGGATCGTATCGAGGAGCACGGGTGTTCCCCAGTACGCGAGCCATCGACACATACGTGATCACCTGGGTCCCTGCTGCCGGATCCGCGGGCCGCGTGCACGCCGTCTCCGGCCCCTCCATGGTGGCCGCCCTCCCCGGGGGGCGCCACCTCAGCACTGTCCGGGGGATGTCCCCTGGTCATGGGGCGGACGGGACGGCCGGGGCGGGCGAGGCCGCCTGGGCGGCCGGGTGAGGATCGCGAAGCGGGCGCCCTGGTCGTCGTCGAGGACGGCGGTACGGCCGTGGGGCGTGTCGCGGGGCGCGAGGACGACGCGGGCGCCGAGGCGGGTGGCGGCGTCGCAGGTCTCGTCGCAGTCGCGGGCGGCGAAGTGGACGAGCAGGTGCCCGGGGAACGCGGCGGGTACGGCGGCGGGCATCACGGCCCGGCCGCCGAAGGCCGTGTCGGCGCCGGGGCTGCGGGTGCCGGGCGGGGACCACAGCCGGTACTCCGTCACAGGGGACGGGGACGGGGCCTGGGCCGCGGCCTGGGACGGCGTCGGCGTCGGCGTCGGCGTCGGCGTCGGCGTCGGCGGGACGACGCCCTGGGGATGCCCGAGCCAGCCGAAGACGGCGGCGTAGAAGGTGTCGACCGCGTCGGGCTCCCGGGTGTGGACCTCCACCCAGCAGAAGGTGCCGGGCTCGCCGGTGACGGCGAACCCGTTCTCGTCGCCCGCCTGTCGTACGCCGAAGACGGCGCCGCCGGGGTCGGAGGCGAGGGCGCGGATGCCGAACGGCCCGACGGGGTACGGCTCCATCACCATCCGCCCGCCGGCCGCCTTGATGCGCGCGGCGACCGTACCGGCGTCGGTCGCGGCCAGGTAGAGGGTCCAGGTGGTGGGCATCCGGCCGTCCCGCTTCGGGATGATCCCGGCGACGCGGCGGCCGCCCAGCAGGGCCTCGTGGCGGTCGGTGTCGAAGCTCCAGCCGAAGAGCCCGCCGTAGAAGCGCCTGCCGGCCTCGATGTCGGGCAGCTGTGCCTCCACCCAGCTCGGGGTGCCCTGTACGTGTGCGGCCATGGGTTCAGAATGGGTGCCGGTCCACAGGCTCCGCCCGCTCCTCCACAGCTGAAAACCGAACATATGTACCCATAGTGAGTACGGAGGCCTTGCCCTGCTTGAGTTGTCCACCGAACTTGTCCACAGGCTGTTGATAAGACTATTGGGGTGGCGGGCTCGCGAGGGGGCCTGGTGGCGTGCGCGGTGACGCGCGACGCCGGGAGGACGGACGCGAGGCGGACGCGAGGCGGATACGAGGCTCGCCGCGAGGCCCGGCACCGCCCCCGGCACAGGGCCCGATCCGGTCCCGCCCCCCATTTGCAGTCGGCCGAATCGCGCGCGGATCACCCGTCGGTAAGCTGACGGCATGACAGGACAAGTACGCACCGTCGACGGCCGCGTGGCCGGACGACGCGGCCAGGCGACGCGGCAGAAGCTGCTGGACTGCCTCGGCGAGATGCTCAGCTCCTCGCCCTACCGGGACGTCAAGGTCATCGACGTGGCCCGCAAGGCGGGTACCTCACCCGCGACGTTCTATCAGTACTTCCCCGACGTCGAGGGCGCCGTCCTCGAAATCGCGGAGGAAATGGCCAAGGAAGGCGCAGGATTGACCGAACTGGTCTCCGGCCGCTCCTGGGTCGGCAAGGCCGGCTGGCAGACCTCCGAGGATCTCGTCGAGGGATTCCTGGACTTCTGGCGCAAGAACGACGCGATCCTGCGGGTGGTGGACCTCGGGGCCGCGGAGGGCGACAAGCGCTTCTACAAGATCCGCATGAAGATCCTGAACTCGGTCACCAACTCCCTCACGGACGCCGTGAAGGAGCTCCAGGCCAAGAACAAGGTCGACAAGGACGTCAGCCCCGCGGCGATGGCGGGCTCGCTGGTCGCGATGCTGGCCGCGGTCGCCGGCCACCAGAAGGGCTTCACGTCCTGGGGCGTGAAGCAGGCCGAACTCAAGCCGAACCTGGCCCTGCTGGTGCACCTGGGCATCACGGGCAAGAAGCCGACGAAGTAGCCGGAGAAGCAGAGGAAACGACCCCGCAGACAAAGCAGGCGAAGCGACCGCGCACCCGCCACCCGGGGAGCCCCCGCTCCCTCCACCCGTCCTGTCGCGCCGGCGGCGGACCGGCTCCGTACCTCTCGTACGGGGTCGGGCCGCCGCCGGCGTTCTTGTGCCACGGCCGTGACGGCGGCCGTGCCCGCGACCATGACGGCGATCACGACGGCGATCACGACGGCGGCCGTGCCCGCGACCGTCCGGCGCCTCGCGGCTACGCCGCCGGCGGGGTCCGGGTCAGCCGGAACAGCCGGATCTCCCGCTCGATCCGGGCCTGATACGTCGCGTACGGCGGCCAGAACACCAGCGCCGCCCGCCACGCCTCGGCCCGCTCCTCCCCCGTCAGCATCCGCGCGCTCACGGCGAAGCTCTCCCCGCGCCAGCTGATCTCGGCGTCCGGATGCGCCAGCAGATTCCCGGTCCAGGCCGGATGCCCGGGGCGACCGAAGTTGGAGCCCACGAGCAGCCAGGTCCCGGCCGGTTCCGGCATGCACGCGAGTGGCGTCACCCGCGGCAGCCCGCTCTTCGCGCCGCGCGCGGTCAGCACGACGCCCGGCAGCATGCGCGCGCTCAGCAACACCTTTCCGCGGGAAAGCCGGTGGACGGCGCGGTCCATGGCGGGCACGACGTGCGGCGCGACCCGGGCGAACGCGCGCGTGGACGAGACCTTCCGCATCACCCGTACCCCGAACGGCACTCCGCGCGAGGCTCCGTGCGGAACTCCGTGCGGGATTCCGTGAGCCGTACGGCTCATCGCGCACCTCCCAGCAGTCCGTCGCGTTCGGCGGCGCGGGCGCGCAGCCGGGAGGCGGGGCCGAAGAGCAGTTCGTCGGCGGCGGCCCGCTTGAAGTAGAGGTGGGCGTCGTGCTCCCAGGTGATGCCGATGCCACCGTGCAACTGGATCGTCTCGGCGGCCGCCGCGCGCTGGGCGTCGAGCGCCTGGGCGAGCGCGAGCCCGGCGGCCACCCCCTCCCCCGGCGTCTCGGCGGCGGCGTATCGCGTCAGGGAACGGGCCGACTCGATCTCGACGAGCAGGTCCGCGAGCCGGTGCTTCACGGCCTGGAAGGAGCCGATGGGGCGGCCGAACTGTTCGCGAGTGGTGGCGTGTTCGACGGTACGGTCGAGCGCGCCGCGCGCGGCCCCGACCGCCTCGGCGGCGAGCGCGACGGCGGCGGCCCGGCCGGTCGCGGCCAACGCCCCCAGTACGTCCGCCTCTTCGTCGCCCAGCAACTCGGCGGGTATGTCCCGCAGTTGGAGCGTGGCCTGGGAGCGGGTCAGATCCAGGGTCGCCTCGCGGCGCCGGACCAGGCCCCCCTTGTCGCCGCCGTCGGCCACCGCGTCGGCCCGTATGAGGAAGAGCAGGGTGCGGCTGCGCGGGAAGCCGCCGGTGTGCGCGGCGACGAGCAGCAGCCCGGCGCTGTGCCCGTCGAGGACGTGCCCGGCCTCCCCGTACAGCGACCAGTGCGTGCCGTCGGGCCGGGTGGCCTGGATGCCGCCGGAGCGGCCGTCGCCGGACCAGGGCAGGGCGGTGTTGTCGTCGGCGAGGCCGAGGGCGAGGGGCAGCGGACTGCCGTCGCCCGGCAGGACGAGTGCGCAGGTCAGAGAGCCTTCGGCGATACGGGGCAGCAGCTCGGCGCGCTGCTGTTCGGTGCCGAGGGCGGCGATCAGCGGGGCGGCGAGGACGCCGGTCGCGAGGAGCGGGGAGGGGGCGAGGACGCGGCCGGTCTCCTCGCAGGCGAGGGCGAGTTCGGCGAGGCCGCAGCCGGCTCCGCCGTACCGCTCGGGCAGGGTGAGGCCGGGCAGTCCGAGGGTGCCGGCGAGGGTGGCCCACAGCCCGGTGTCGTACCCCTCGGCGGTGGCGACGGCGGCCCGGGTCGCGGCCGGTCCGGCGCGCCGGGCGAGCAGGTCGCGCAGCGCGCGGCGCATCTCCCGCTGCTCCTCGGTGACGGTCACGTCGACTTCGATGCCGGCACGCGCGTCACCCACCACTTCGGCATCGCCATCCCCATCGACATCGCCATTCCCATCGGCATCAACATCGTTATCGGCATTGCCAGGACGCATGGGCTGCTGCATGGGTCTCGCCTCCATGGACAGGCTTCCCCCTCCGCGGGCTTCCTTCGTTTCTGACGGGGCGTCATGCTAGGGCGGCCCCCGCCAGAAGCACAGACCCGGCACCCCTGGCGATCCAAGAAATCTGATGTACCGTCAGATTCATGCCTTCCAGCAGCTCCCTGGACCGCCACCACCCCCGCCACGGCCGCCGCGTCGCCGCCGTCGGCGTGGCCCTGGCCGACTGCGGCCGGGTCGACGGGCCCACCCCCTACGCCCTGCACGCCCAGGCCGCCCGCCGCGCCCTCGCCGACAGCGGCCTCGACCGCTCGGTGATCGACGGCCTCGCCTCCGCGGGCCTCGGCACCCTCGCCCCGGTCGAGGTGGCCGAATACCTGGGCCTGCGCCCCCGCTGGACCGACTCCACCAGCGTCGGCGGCGCCACCTGGGAGGTCATGGCCGCGCACGCCGCCGACGCCATCGCCGCCGGCCACGCCGACGCGGTCCTCCTCGTCTACGGCTCCACCGCCCGCGCCGACGTCCGGGCCCGCCGCCGCACCGGCAACCTCTCCTTCGGCGCACGCGGCCCGCTCCAGTACGAAGTGCCGTACGGACACAGCCTGATCGCCAAGTACGCGATGGCCGCCCGCCGCCACATGCACGAGTACGGCACCACCCTCGACCAGCTCGCCGAGGTCGCCGTCCAGGCCCGCGCGAACGCGGCCCTCAACCCCGAGGCGATGTACCGCGACCCGCTCACGATCGACGACGTCCTCGGCGGCCCGATGATCGCCGATCCCTTCACCAAGCTGCACTGCTGCGTCCGCAGCGACGGCGGCTGCGCGGTCCTGCTGGCCGCCGAGGAATACGTACCGGACACCGCGAAGGCGCCTGTGTGGATCCTCGGCACCGGCGAGTACGCCTCGCACGCCGCCATGTCGCAGTGGGAGGACTTCACCCGCTCCCCCGCCGCCGTCAGCGGCGAACTCGCCTTCAAGCGGGCCGGCGTCACCCCCGCCGACATCGAACTCGCAGCGATCTACGACGCGTTCACCTACATGACCCTGGTGACCCTGGAGGACCTCGGCTTCTGCGCGAAGGGCGAGGGCGGCCCGTACTTCGCCGACAAGGACCGGCGGCTGCCGGTGAACACCGACGGCGGCGGGCTCTCCGCCTGCCACCCCGGGATGCGCGGCCTGTTCCTGCTCGTCGAGGCGGTCCGCCAGCTGCGCGGCGAGGCCCCCGGACTCCAGGTGCGGCGGCCGGACGGCTCGCTCCCGGAGCTGGCGGTGGCCTCCGGCACGGGCGGCTGGTTCTGTTCGTCCGGCACGGTGGTCCTGGGCCGCGGCTGAGACCTCGCGGCGTCGGCCACGGGGTCGTACGACCGGCCCTGTACGTCACGTACCAGTGACCCCGGATGCCGGCACCCGGGCGGCCTACCCCGGCCCGCCGGTCCCGCGCGGCGCGCCGCGACGCGGGCCCATGATGGACGCCATGGACGACGAACGGCGATTTCACGAGGCCCTGCGGACCCTGCGGGTCTGGGACACCGAGCACACCGAGCTGCCCGGGTTCGACCCGGCGGACGTACCGGAGGAGCCGGTCGCGCTCTTCCACACCTGGTTCACCGGTGCGGTCGCGTCCGGGGCCGTCGAACCGCACACCCTGTCCCTGGCCACCGTCGACACGGCCGGCCGGCCCGACGTCCGTACGGTCATGCTGCACGGCGTCGACGCCCGCGGCTGGCACTTCGCCTCGCACGCGGGCAGCGCCAAGGGCCGCCAGCTCGCCGACCGCCCCGAGGCCGCGCTCGGCTTCTACTGGCCCACACAGGGCCGCCAGGTACGGGTGCGGGGCCCGGTGACGACCGGGACGCGCGACGACGCGTACGCCGACCTGCACGCCCGTACCCCCGGCGCCCTCGCCTCCGCCCTCGTCGGCCGCCAGAGCGAGATCCTCTCCTCCCTCGACGCCCTCGCCGGCGCGAGCGCCGCCGCCTGGGACCGCGCGCTGAGCGAGCCCGAGGCGCACGCGGAGAGCTGGACGCTGTACCGGGTCCTGCCGACGGAGGTGGAGTTCTTCCAGGGCGACGAGCGGCGCCGCCACGTCCGTCTCCGCTACCCGTACGACGCCGGATCGCCGGAGAAGGCGCCGGCCGAGGTCGTCGCGTACTGGCGCGGTGTGCCGGTCGAGGAGCTGGAGTCGCGGAAGGGCT
>NZ_JBEYHT010000036.1:0-78808 GCF_040635425.1 Streptomyces laurentii
TACGAGGATGATCCTCCGCCTTGCGATCGCACGCACCAGACGCCGCAGGCCCCGCCCTCCGGGCGGACGGAGCTACTTTCGACACACGCCCTAGAACTCGTCGTCCCGGGCCAGCTCCTCCCAGGGGATGCCGCGGAGCCCGAGGTCGGCGTCCTCGCCCGACGGAACGACCGGGGCGGCCTGGAACCAGGCCACGGCGAGGACGGACCAGTCGCATCCCTGAGCTATCGCGGCCGAGTGGAAGAAACCGACGCAGGTCACCGCGGGCATCACCTCGACCGGGCCGAAGCCGCCGCCGCTCTCGTCCGGGTACGCGCGCGTGGGCGGAACCAGGTGGACCGGCCAGGAGGGAAAGGCCCGCTCGGCCTCCTGCCGGAGCGCCTCGACCTTCCGGTCGTTGACCCGCTTGCACGGGTAACCCGCCGGCATCCCGCCGTAGGTGGAGGACATCCGCAGCTGGGCGAGTGTGATCGAACGACCGGACGACAGGACGACGCGGCTCAGTGACATGCCGTCACTGTGACGAGCTTGATCCACTTCCGCAACACGTTTCGGCGGGCGCCCCGTTCGGTGCGGGGATCAGGCGCGGGGGCCGCCGTGGTGGTGCACCGAGGTCTCGCCGACCGATCCGGCCTGGATGAACACGCCCTGGTTGGTTCCCCCGCTGATGGTGTTGTGCGTGTGGTGCACGACCGGGGCCGGCTGCGCTCCCGTGCCCTGCTCGCGCCTCAGCTCGTCGAGGATCGCCTGGAGTTCGGCGGCCGATTCGGGGGCGGCGCGCAGGCTGCGGCGCATCCGGGCACGCCATTCGGTCTCGGCCTCGGCCCTGGCCTCCTCCACCGCCTCCTCGCCACCGTCCTGTCCGGCGCGGACCAGGTCGTCGCGGGCGGCATCCAGTTCGGCGCCGACCGTCTCCTCGTCGGCTCCGGAGCGGGCGGCGAAGAACCCCGCGATCCGGGTCCGGGCCCGCTCCCATCCCTCGCCGACCATCTGCTGGACGAGCGCCGTCGCCCCCGCCGTCGCCAGTGCCACCAACTCGGCTTCCACCAGGCCTCCTTCAGAGCATCGTGCGACCAGCCTAACGGTCACCTGCCCAGCAGCGCGGTGATCACTCCGACCGGGTCGGCGTCGGGGGTACCGCGCGGCCACCAGTCCTCGCGGCCGGCGTCCGACTCGTAGCCGTACCAGAGACCGTCACGGCCCAGGCGGAGCTGGAGGGAGGCGGTCGAGAGGCGGTTGCGCCAGGGGCGGAAGGCGGGCAGGTCGGCGGCGATCAGGGCGGGCCGGGCCCGGTCGAACGGGCCTGCGGGCGGATCCCACGGCTCTTCCAGTACGGCCAGTCCCGCCGCTCCGCCCTGGCGCCAGGCGGCGACGGCGCGGGCGAGGTCGGTGGGGGTGCGGTCCTGGGCGTGGGCGAGGTCCCGGTAGAGGGCGCGGGTGGAGGCGGTGAGGCCGGAGCCGGGGTGCGCGGCGGCCAGCCGTACCGCGTCCTGCCAGGGGGTGAGTCCGGCGACGGGGTCGCGGCCGGTGGTGAGGAGGAGGTGGGCGCGGGCGGCGGCCTCGGTGGCGAGGAGGTCGAGGGCGAGCGGGTCCGGCGCCTCGGGGTCGGCCGGGAAGACGGCGGGGCGGCCGGGGCCCGCGGGGGCGGGCAGCGGCGGCGGGAGGAGCGGCGCGGCGGGTCCGCCGGACGGGGCGAGGACGGTACGGGCGAGCACCGAGGGCAGGGTGGGGGCGCCGTCCGTACGTCCCTGAGGCCCGGCCTCTCGGCTGCGCTCGGCCCGCTCGGTCTGTTCGACGGCGGAACGGGCCGCGTTGCGGCGGGCGAGGGAGGCGAGGAGTTCCTGCTCGCCGCGGCCGCGCATGAGGAAGAGGACGAAGGGGTCCTCGTCGAGAAGCCGGGCGGCCTGGTAGCAGAGGGCGGCGGCGTGCTTGCACGGGTAGCCGTCGTCGGGGCAGGAGCAGTCGGGCACGAGGTCGCCGGAGGCGGGCAGGAGTCCGGTGACCGCCTCCAGGGCGTGCGGGACGTCCTTGTCGAGGAGGGCGGCGATGTACTCGGGCCGGGCGGCGGCCTCGTCGAGGAAGCGTTCCCAGTCGTCGTCGCGGAGGGTCCGCAGCCGGATCTCGGCGCGGTACGGGCGGGGGCGGCTGCCGTGGACGTAGGCGACGACCCGGCCGGGGGTGACCGTGATCGCGTCGACATGGCCGCCGCGGGCATACGCCTTGCCGCGGGCGAGCCGCGCCGGGTCGAGGGCGGTGTCCTCCAAGGCGTCCACCCAGGCGTTGCCCCACCAGGTGGCGGCGAAGCGCCCGTCGGGGTCCCCGTGCGGGGCGAGCTGCGGGAACGTACGGCGGCGGTCGTCATGGCGGGGCAGCGCGCCGGCCGGGATGGCACCGGCACGGGCGGCGGCGGGGCCGCGGCCGGGCGGGCGGGGGCTCACGCGGACCTCCTCAGGGACACCAGGTCGGCCAGCTCGCGGTCGGTGAGTTCGGTGAGGGCGGCCTCGCCGGAGCCGAGGACGGCGTCGGCGAGGGCCCGCTTGGCGCGCAGCATCTCGTCGATGCGCTCCTCGACCGTGCCCTCGGTGATCATCCGGTGGACCTGCACCGGCCGGGTCTGCCCGATCCGGTACGCGCGGTCGGTGGCCTGCTCCTCGACGGCCGGGTTCCACCAGCGGTCGTAGTGGACGACATGACCGGCCCGGGTCAGGTTGAGGCCGGTGCCCGCGGCCTTCAGCGACAGCAGGAAGACGGGCACCTCGCCGTCCTGGAAACGGTCGACCATCCGCTCGCGCTCGGCGACCGGCGTACCGCCGTGCAGCAGCTGGGCGGCGATGCCCCGGCGGGCCAGGTGGCCGGCGAGCAGCCGGGCCATGGACACGTACTGCGTGAAGACGAGGACCGCACCGTCCTCGGCCACGATCGTGTCGAGGAGTTCGTCGAGCAGGGCGAGCTTGCCGGAGCGACCGGACAGCCGCGCGCCGTCCGCGGCCGGTTCGCCGAGGTACTGGGCGGGGTGGTTGCAGATCTGCTTGAGCGAGGTCAGCAGCTTCATGATCAGTCCGCGCCGGGCCATGCCCTCGGCGGCCTCGATCCGCGCCATCGTCTCGCGCACCTGCGCCTCGTAGAGCGACGCCTGTTCGCGGGTGAGCGGGACGGGGTGGTCGGACTCGGTCTTGGGCGGCAGCTCGGGGACGATGCCCGGGTCGGACTTGCGGCGGCGCAGCAGGAACGGCCGGACGAGCCGGGCCAGCCGCTCGACCGCCTCCTCGTTCTCCACCTCCTCGCTGTTCTCGACGGCGCGGGCGTGCCGGGCGCGGAAGGCCTTGAGGGAGCCGAGCAGGCCGGGGGTGGTCCAGTCGAGGAGCGCCCACAGCTCGGAGAGGTTGTTCTCGACGGGGGTGCCGGTGAGGGCGACCCGGGCGGGCGCCCGCAGGGTGCGCAGCGCCTTGGCGGTCGCCGAGAAGGGGTTCTTGACGTGCTGCGCCTCGTCGGCGACGACCATGCCCCACCGCTGCTCGGCGAGATGGGGCGCGCTGGTGCGCAGGGTGCCGTAGGTGGTGAGGACGAAGCCGCCCTCGTCGAGCCCGTCGAGGCTGCGGCCGGTGCCGTGGAAGCGGCGCACGGGCACGCCGGGGGCGAACCGCCGGATCTCCCGCTGCCAGTTGCCGAGCAGCGAGGCCGGGCAGACGACAAGGGTCGGGGCCGGGTGGGCGCGGCGCAGATGCAGGGCGATGAGGGTGACGGTCTTGCCGAGGCCCATGTCGTCGGCGAGGCAGCCGCCGAGGCCGAGGGAGGTCATGAGGTCGAGCCAGGCGAGGCCGCGCAGCTGGTAGTCACGCAGCGTGGCGTCGAGGCCCGGCGGCGCGGGGATGGCCTCCGGTCCAAGGAGCAGCCGGTCGCGCAGGGTGGCGAGGGCGCCGACGGGCACGGCGGGGACGGTCTCGCCGTCGACCTCGGCGGATCCGGTGAGCGCGGCGGCGAGCGCGTCGACCGGCTCCAGCAGGCCCAGTTCGCGCTTGCGGGCCTTGCGGACGAGATCGGGGTCGACGACCACCCACTGGTCGCGGAGCCGGACGACGGGGCGGTGGGCCTCGGCGAGGGCGTCCATCTCGCGCGCGGTGAGCGGGTCGCCGTCGAGGGCGAGCTGCCAGTCGAAGCGGAGCAGCTCGGCGCTGTCGAAGAAGGACGTGCCGTCGGTCGCGGAACCGGGCGCGCTCTGCGCGGGGCGTACGACGGCGGAGGCCGACAGGGAACGGGCCAGGTCACGGGGCCAGTGCAGGGCGACTCCGGCGTCGGCGAGCCGGGCGGCGGCCGGGCCGAGCAGCTCGTACAGCTCCTCCTCGCGCAGCGGCAGCACATCGGGCACGTCCCGTTCGAGGAGACCGCCGAGGGGCGGCCAGACGCGGGCGGCCCGGCGCAGCGCGAGGACGGCGTCGACGCGGGCGCGGGGGCCGAAACTCTCGTCGCCCTCCCCGGCCCACAGGGCGGCCGCGTCGACGACCAGGGTCGGGTCGGCGAGGCTGTGCACCTGGAGGAGCGCGGCGGCGACATGCCGCCCGCCGTCCTCCTCGGGATCCGTCCCTGCGGCGATCTCGGCCGGATCGGACGTGTCGAACAGCTCGAAGGCGGACAGGTCGAGCCGGAGCGAGACCCGTACGCCCGCGTCCATGCCGGCGGCGGCCTCGGCGGCCCAGGCACGCGCGCGGGGCAGCCGCTGCGGCTCCCGCGCGGCGAACGCCGGACCGACCGCGTGCGGGGCGGCGGGGGTACGGGGCAGGGTGTCGGCGACGGCGTCCAGGAAGGCCCGGACCAGCGCCTCGGGCTCGGGCAGCCGCAGCGGGCCCCGGCCGGACACGGGGGTGGCGTGGGCCTCGTACGGCATGACGGAGGCGATCGCCCGCAGGTGGGCGATGTCGTCGGCGTCGAGCGGTCCGGCCCGCCAGGCGTCGTGATCGTCCGCGGTGAGACCGGGCAGCAGCCGCCCCCGGGCGACCAGGTGCAGCGCGTGCAGGGCGGCGGCGCCCCAGCAGACGGTGGCGGGGTGCGCGGCCGGGTGGTGGCGGGCGGCGGTCAGCGCGGGCAGGGCGGCGGCGACGGGCAGCAGCAGGGCGGGCACGGTCCGGCTCCGCGCCCCGGTGCCGTGCCGACGTACGACGGTCAGCTCGGCGCGCTCGGCCCCGGCGGGCAGCGCTGGGGCGCCCTCCTCGGGCAGCGGTCCGCCGTCGGGGGACCACAGGGCGATCCGGCCCTCGCGGGGCAGGGCGGCGGGCAGGAAGACGGCCGCGAGGCCGCCGGGGACGGTCCAGGCACTCCCGGTGTGCGGCACGCGCTCTCACCTCCTGGTCCGCGACGTGTTCCGACTGCACTCCCGACCTTACGGGCGGGGTCCGACAACCGGGTCCCCCGGGCGGCCCAGCAGCGGGTGACACCCCGATCGGGGCGGGGGAGGGTGGCGGCAACGGGCGTCGGCCGGCACGCGCCCGCGCGGCCCGGGCCCGCGCCGGCCCCCCGTTCCGCCCGGTCACGCCTTCCTGAACCGACCCGACCCGCCGCCCGACCTGAACCGACCCGACCCGACAGACGAGGATTTCCGCCATGTCCGTTCACCGGCGTCTCACGATCGCCACCGGGGCCGTCCTGCTCACGCTCGCCGTCTCGGGCTGCTCGGGCCTCGGCCGCAGCATGGTCGGCACGGTCTCGTACGAGACCGCGCACGACATCGAGGTGACGGTGACCAGCCCCGGGGTGCGGGGCTGCCACAAGCTGTCGCCGGGCGGCGCGACGCGGGTCCGGAACGCGACGCTGGTCGACATGCGGCTGTTCCGGACCCGCGACTGCCGGGGCCCGAACACGTACGTGGCGACCCGGACCTCCGACCAGATCGCGCCGGGCACCCTGACCTGGCGCAGCTACAGCGTCGTGCACTGATCCCGGCGGAGGACCGGGCGGCCCGGCGGGATCAGCGGGGGCGGGCGGCCAGCCAGGTGCCGTCGTCGGTCAGATAGCCGTCGAAGGCCAGCCCGGCCTCGGCGAGGTACCCCTCCAGGGCCTCGGCGGTCAGCGGCCGGGACAGGAAGGTCTGGGTCCATCGGGCGTCCGGGAAGACGTACTCGGCGTGCACGGAGTTCACGCCCTCCCCCACCGGCTCCGCCGACACGATCCGTACCGTGTAGCCGGCCGGGTCGTGGCGCTCGCGCGGCAGATCGGTGTGCCAGTCGGCGCCCTCGCGCTGGATCAGGACCCGCCCGTCGTCCTTCACATGGCGCCGGCACGTCTCCAGCAGGGCCTGCCGTCCCCCGGCGTCGGCCGTGTGCACCAGGAACGAGCCGAGCACGACCGCGTCGAACGTCCGCGGCAGGTCCAGGTCCTCGATCGAACTGAGCACGGTCTCGGCCCCCGGCGCGCACTCGCCGACCGCCTCCAGCATCTCGGCGGACTCGTCCACGGCCGTCACGGCGAAGCCGCGCTCGACGAGCGGCCTGGTCACCCGGCCCGCGCCGCTGCCCAGTTCGAGGAGGGTCGCGCCGGCCGGCACGGCGGCCCCGATGACGTCCGGCTCGGTGCCGGCGCCCAGCCGCCGGTACAGCTCGACGGCGCAGCCGTCCGGGGTGATCGCGCCGGGTCCGGTGCCCTCGTGGCCCTCCCGGGTCCGCTGGAGGTTCCCGTCCTCGCTCATGCCCTCACGTCCTCTCGTCGTCGCCCCGCCGCCGCTCGGCGGGGGCTTTCGGATCGTGCGCCGCGGGTGGATCCTGGAAGAGCCTTCGGGGGTCGGCCCACCCGGGAGATGCGAAGTGATGCGTACGGGGAGTGAACCGGCGACCGCGCGCAGCACGCTGCGGCTGCGCTTCTGGCTGAGCCTGTGGGGAATGCTGTGGGCCGCCTTCGGTGCGACGGTGTTCGCGCTGTTCGGCGCGGTGGGGTGGTCGGCGGCGTGCGGGGTGCTGTTCCTGGTGGCCGCCGTGGACATGACCCTGGTGATCCGCCATCTCCGGCAGGGCCCGCACTGGCAGCCGGGACGGGACGTCCCGCCGTACGAACCGGATCGCGGCGGCCGGAAACGCTGACCGGAGACGCCGAGGACGGCATCACGCCGAGGACGACGCGCGGCCCGGCCCCGGTCGCGGGGCGGGCGCCCATCGCCCTACTCCCCCGTCGCTCCGCTCTCCCCCGCTTCTCTGCCCTCTCCCGCCTCGCGCTTCTCCCCGGCCCCGCTCTTCTCCCCGGCCCCGCCCATCGCCGGACCGAAGCGGGCCGCCTCCAGGTACTCGGGCTTGGGGTCGAGGGCGGCGGCCAGGCGGAAGTGACGGGTCGCCTGGTCGGGGCGGCCGGCGCGCTGGTACGTACGGGCGAGCGCGAAGTGGGCGAAGGCGTTGTCCGGCTCCCGCTCCAGGACCAGCTCGAATTCCAGCTCGGCCGGGCGGAGTTGCGCGGCGGCGAAGAAGGCGCGGGCGCGCAGCAGCCGGGCCGCGGTGTTCTCGGGATGGGCGGCGATCACCGAGTCGAGCAGTTTGACCGCGCCCCGCGGGTCACGGGCGGCGAGCAGCTGCTCGGCGGCGCGGTAGTCGATGACGTGGGTCTGCGGATCCCTCTCGGCCACGACGGCGGCTCCTTCCCTCGCTTCGGCGGTTCAACAGCCGGCACGGCGGCCGTATTCCGCGCGGGAACCCCGTCCCCCCGGTGGGGTATTCCCTCGCGGACGTCATGCCTACCCCACCCATGGGGTGTTCACGGCCCGCGAGGCGTTCCGAACCTACGGGGCGGTCACGGCGTGCCGGGCCGCGAGGCGGCTTCGGCGGCCCGCCGCACCAGCTCCTGCCACACCTCGCGCACCTGGGGCTCCAGCTTCTCCAGGGGGCCGTCGTTGTCGACGAGGAGGTCGGCGACGGCGCGCCGCTGGGCGCGGGTGGCCTGGGCGGACATCCGGGCGCGGGCGTCGGCCTCGGTCATGCCGCGCAGCCGGACGAGCCGGTCCAGCTGGGTCTCGGGTGACGCGTCCACGACGACGACCAGGTCGTAGAGGGGGGCGAGGCCGTTCTCGGTGAGCAGCGGTACGTCGTGGACGACGACGTCGCCGGGTCCTGCCTGGCTCTCGAGCGCGGCGGAGCGGGCGCCGACGAGGGGGTGGACGATGGCGTTCAGCGCGGCGAGGCGCCCGGCGTCGTGGAAGACGATGGCGCCGAGCCCGGGCCGGTCCAGCGCGCCCTCGGGCGTGAGGATCTCCGGGCCGAACTCCGCGACGACCGCCGCGAGCCCGGGCGTGCCGGGCTCCACGACCTCTCGGGCGATCCGATCGGCGTCGATCAGGACTGCTCCGTACGAGACGAGCAGCCGGGAGACTTCGCTCTTGCCGGCGCCGATGCCGCCGGTCAAACCTACCTTCAGCATGAGCGGCAGCTTAGATCGCGCCGCCGGGTGGCTACGCGTCGCCCTCCCGTTCCGCGAGGAAACGCTCGAACTCGCGGCCCAGCTCGTCGGCGGAGGGAAGGTCGGCCGGTTCGGCGACGAGGCTGCCGCGGGTCTCGGCGCCCGCCGCCGCGTCGTACTGGTGCTCAAGACCCTGGACGAGGGCGGTCAGCTCCTCATCGCCCTCGCCGATCTGCCGCTCGATCTCGGTCTGGGTGCGCCGGGCCTCCGTGCGCAGGGCGTGCGCGACGCCGGGCAGGACCAGACCGGTGGCGGCTGTGACGGCCTCCAGGGCGGTCAGGGCGGCGTCCGGGTACGGGGAGCGGGCCACGTAGTGCGGGACGTGGGCGGCGACGCCGAGGGTGTCGACGCCGGCCTCGGTGAGGCGGTACTCGATGAGGGACTCGGCGCTGCCGGGCACCTGGGCCTCGTCGAAGGGGCTGCGGTGGCCGGGCATGAGGTCGGTGCGGCTGCCGTGCGGGGTGAGGCCGACGGGACGGGTGTGCGGGACGCCCATCGGGATGCCGTGGAAGTTGACGGCGAGGCGGACGCCGAGGCGCTCGACGATCTGACGGACGGCCGCGGCGAAGCGCTCCCACTCGACGTCCGGCTCGGGGCCGGACAGCAGCAGGAACGGCGCGCCGGTGGCGTCCTGGACCAGCCGGACCTCCAGGACCGGGGTGTCGTACGCGGTCCAGCGGTCGCGGCGGAAGGTCAGCAGGGGGCGCCGGGCCCGGTAGTCCACGAGCCGGTCGTGGTCGAAGCGGGCCACGACCTGGTGGGGCAGGGTGTCGAGCAGCCGGTCGACGATCTGCTCGCCGGTCTCACCGGCGTCGATGTAGCCGTCGAAGTGGTAGAGCATGACCAGCCCGGCCGACTCCTGCGCCAGGGCCACGTCGACCACGGCGAGACCCTTCCGGTCCCATTCGTACAAATCCTGGGGATCAAGCACGATTTCCGCTCCTCCTCGCGTTCTACCACCACAACGCCTTCCGACACACCGTCATTCCCCGGGCCCGGGAATCACCCCGGATCCCCCGAGGCCCGGAGCCGCCGGACCCCGGGGAACGGGCGAGGCCCGCCTCCCCCGAAGGGGAGACGGGCCTCGTACTCGCTACAGGAGCGGGTCAGCGGGTGAGCTGGTTCAGCTCTGGCCGCCGGCCAGCTTCTCGCGCAGGGCGGCAAGCGCCTCGTCCGACGCCAGGGCGCCGGCGTTGTCGTCCGACTCCGAGGAGTAGGAGCCACCCGACACGCCCGCCGGGGCACCGGCCGGAGCGGCGGCGCCACCCTCGGCAGCGGCGGCCTCGTCGGCCTCGCGGGACTTGATGACCTGAGCCTGGTGCTGCTCGAAGCGCTGCTGCGCCTCGGCGTACTGGGTCTCCCAGGCCTCGCGCTGGGTCTCGTAGCCCTCGAGCCAGTCGTTGGTCTCGGGGTCGAAGCCCTCGGGGTAGATGTAGTTGCCCTGGTCGTCGTACGACGCGGCCATGCCGTACAGGGTCGGGTCGAACTCGACCGAGGCCGGGTCGGCACCGAAGGACTCGTTGGCCTGCTTCAGCGAGAGGCTGATGCGACGACGCTCGAGGTCGATGTCGATGACCTTGACGAAGATCTCGTCGTTGACCTGGACGACCTGCTCCGGGATCTCCACGTGGCGCTCGGCCAGCTCGGAGATGTGGACCAGACCCTCGATGCCCTCGTCCACGCGGACGAACGCACCGAACGGAACCAGCTTGGTGACCTTACCCGGAACGACCTGGCCGATCTGGTGGGTACGGGCGAACTGCTGCCACGGGTCCTCCTGGGTCGCCTTCAGCGACAGGGAGACGCGCTCGCGGTCCATGTCCACGTCGAGAACCTCGACGGTGACCTCCTGGCCGACCTCGACAACCTCGGACGGGTGGTCGATGTGCTTCCAGGACAGCTCGGAGACGTGAACCAGACCGTCGACGCCACCCAGGTCCACGAAGGCACCGAAGTTGACGATCGAGGACACGACGCCGGAGCGGACCTGACCCTTCTGGAGGGTCGTGAGGAACGTCTGGCGGACCTCGGACTGGGTCTGCTCGAGCCAGGCACGGCGGGACAGGACCACGTTGTTGCGGTTCTTGTCCAGCTCGATGATCTTCGCCTCGAGCTCCTTGCCCACGTAGGGCTGGAGGTCGCGGACACGGCGCATCTCGACCAGGGAGGCCGGGAGGAAGCCGCGGAGGCCGATGTCGAGGATGAGACCACCCTTGACGACCTCGATGACGGTACCGGTGACGATGCCGTCCTCTTCCTTGATCTTCTCGATGGTGCCCCAGGCGCGCTCGTACTGGGCACGCTTCTTCGAGAGGATCAGGCGGCCTTCCTTGTCCTCCTTCTGGAGAACCAGGGCCTCGATCTCGTCGCCGACCTTGACGACCTCGTTCGGGTCGACGTCGTGCTTGATCGAGAGCTCGCGGCTCGGGATGACACCTTCGGTCTTGTAACCGATGTCGAGCAGGACCTCGTCCCGGTCGACCTTCACGATGACGCCGTCGACGATGTCGCCGTCGTTGAAGTACTTGATCGTCTCGTCGATCGCGGCGAGGAAGGCTTCCTCGTTACCGATGTCGTTGACCGCAACCTGCGGGGTGGTGCTGGTGGCGGTGGTCTCGGTGCTGCTCGTCATGTGGGAAAGGGCTCCGGTACGGACATTGAAGTCGTAGGTACTGCTACGCCGAGAGCCCGTATCGCACTGAAGAAGCCGGACGACCAAGGAAGCGCCGTTCCCGAAGAACGGGAGCGCCTCGAAAACCGAGGGGACATACAACAGATGCGAGCGCGGCCTGCTCTGTCTGAGGCGCGCAGGCCCGCAGCGCAACCTTTAGCATACGGGGACGGCCGGACAGGGTCAATGCGCGAAGCGCACACCAGGGGCGGGTCGCCTCATATCCGGCGCAACTCACGTCACCCCAGGCCCTCCTGGCCCTGGAAAGCCGTGTCGCGCCACGCGCCATGGCTCTGAGCGCAAACTACATCGACGGGCGAGATGAACCAAGAGTACGGACGAGAAGACGGCCCCGAGGTCCCCGAGGACGAGGCGGAGGCGACCCGGCGCGACGCGGGGGACGCGGAGAGCAGCCGGGCCAGCCGGGGCTGGTGGGACCGCAACGCCGACGAGTACCAGACCGAGCACGGGGCGTTCCTCGGGGACGACCGGTTCGTGTGGGGTCCCGAGGGGCTCGACGAGGAGGACGCGGAGCTGCTCGGCCCGGCCGGGTCGCTGCGGGGGCTCGACGTGCTGGAGATCGGCGCGGGCGCGGCGCAGTGCGCGCGCTGGCTGGCCGCGCGGGGCGCCCGGCCGGTGGCGCTCGACCTCTCCCACCGCCAGCTCCAGCACGCGCTGCGGATCGGCGGGGGCCTGCCGCTGGTGGAGGCGGACGCCGGGGCGCTGCCGTTCCGGGACGGCTCCTTCGACCTCGCCTGCTCCGCGTACGGCGCGGTGCCGTTCGTCGCCGACCCGGTGCGGGTCTTCCGCGAGGTGCGCCGGGTGCTGCGGCCGGGCGGCCGGTGGGTGTTCTCGGTGACCCACCCGATCCGCTGGGCGTTCCCGGACGAGCCGGGGCCGGAGGGCCTGTCGGTGGCGGCCTCGTACTTCGACCGGACGCCGTACGTCGAGCAGGACGAGAAGGGGCGCGCGGTCTACGTCGAGCACCACCGGACGCTCGGGGACCGGGTGCGGGACGTGGTGGCCGGCGGTTTCCGGCTGGTCGACCTGGTGGAGCCGGAGTGGCCGGACTGGAACAGCCAGGAGTGGGGCGGCTGGTCCCCGCTGCGGGGGAATCTGATCCCGGGCACGGCGATCTTCGTCTGCGAGCGCCTCGACGACTGAGGCACGATCCGCCCGGCCCGCCGACGCGCCGTATAAGTCGTATGAATCGGTGGTGCCTGTGGACAACGGACGCCGGGCGGCGGGCGGGCGTACGAGACTGAACGCGTGATCCGATACGACGCGCTCGACCGTCTTCCCGTCCGCCACGCCGTTCCCGAGCTGCTCGCCGCGCTCGAGGAGCGGGGTACGGCCGTGCTGCACGCCCCGCCCGGGACGGGCAAGACCACGCTGGTCCCGCTGGCCCTCGCGGGTCTTATAGGGGACGGGCCCCGGCGGCGCGTGCTGGTGGCGGAGCCGCGCCGGATGGCGGTGCGGGCCGCGGCCTGGCGGATGGCGTGGCTGCTGGGCGAGGAGGTCGGCGGGTCCGTCGGTTTCTCCGTACGCGGGGAGCGGCGGACCGGTCCCGCGACGCGGGTCGAGGTGGTGACGACGGGCGTGCTGCTCCAGCGGCTCCAGCGCGATCCGGAGCTGGCCGGGGTGGATGTGGTCCTCCTCGACGAATGCCATGAGCGGCATCTGGACGCGGACACGGCGCTGGCGTTCCTGGTGGACGTACGGGCGACGCTGCGGCCCGAGCTGACGCTGATCGCCGCGTCGGCGACCAGCGACGCGGAGGCCTGGTCCCGGCTGCTGACGGCCCTGGACGGGACCGGGTCCGCGCCGGTGGTGCGGGCGAAGGGCGAGGGGCACGGCTACCGGGTCCACTTCGCCGCGCCGCCCGCCGGGATCCGGCCGGCGCACGGCACCTGGGTGGACGCGGCGCTGCTGCGGCATGTGGCGGCAACGGTCCGGCGGGCCATGGAGCGGCACGACGGCGACGTGCTGTGCTTCCTGCCCGGCACCGGGGAGATCGCGCGGACGGCGGGGCTGCTCGCGGATCTGGACGCCGAGGTGCTGCAGCTGCACGGGCGGGCGCCGGCGGCCGTCCAGGACGCGGTGCTGCGCGGGTCGGGTCCGGACGGGCGGCGCCGGGTGATCCTCGCGACGTCGGTGGCCGAGTCGAGCCTGACGGTGCCGGGGGTCCGGATCGTCGTGGACTCGGGGCTCGCGCGGGAGCCGCGGATGGACCACGCGCGCGGTCTCGGTTCGCTGGCGACGGTGCCGGTGTCGGTCGCGGCGGCGACGCAGCGGGCCGGCCGCTCCGGGCGCGAGGCGTTCGGGGCGGTGTACCGCTGCTGGGCGGAGGCGGAGGACGGCAGCCGCGCGCGGTACCCCTCCCCCGAGATCAGGATCGCCGATCTGGCGGGCTTCGCGCTGCGGGCGGCCTGCTGGGGCGATCCGTCGGCGGCGGGGCTCGCGCTGCTGGACGCGCCGCCGGCCGGAGCCATGGCGGCCGCGCGCACGGTACTGGAGGCGGTCGGTGCCGTGGACGGGGACGGCCGGGCCACCGAGCGCGGTGTACGGATGGCCCGGCTGGGGCTGCATCCGCGGCTGGCGCGGGCGCTGCTCGACGGCGCGGCCGGCGTGGGTGCCCGTCGCGCTGCGGAGGTCGTGGCGCTGCTGAGCGAGGAGCCGCCCCGGGAGTACGGGGACGATCTGGCGGCGGCCTGGCGGCAGGCGCGCCGGGGCGGCGACGGGTACGCGGCGCGCTGGAAGGCGGAGGTGCGGCGGCTGGAGCGCGCGGCCGGCGCCGAGGCCGACGGCGCGGAGAACGGTGCGGGTGGGCCGGGGTCCCTGGGCGAGGACGCGGCGGCGGGTCTGGTGACGGCGCTCGCGTTCCCGGAGCGGGTCGCGCGGGCGCGGGAGCGGGACGGCTATCTGATGGTGTCGGGCACCGGGGCCCGGCTCGCGGAGGGGTCGCGGCTCGGCACGCCCGGGTGGCTGGCGGTCGCGGTGGCGGACCGGACGGCGCAGAGCGCGACGGCCCGGGTGCGGCTCGCGGCGGTGGTGGACGAGGCGGTGGCGCGGCGCGCGGCGGGGCATCTGCTGCGGGCGGGCGAGGAGGTCCACTGGGAGGACGGCGACGTGGTGGCCCGGGCGGTGGAGCGGCTGGGGGCGGTGGAGCTGGCGGTCCGCCCGTTGCGGGCGGAGGCGGACCCGGGGCCGGTGCGGGAGGCCCTGCTGGACGGGCTGCGCCGGGAGGGCACGGCGCTGCTGCGCTGGAGCCGGGACGCCGGG
Source organism: Streptomyces laurentii (assembly GCF_040635425.1). Taxonomy (NCBI): domain Bacteria; kingdom Bacillati; phylum Actinomycetota; class Actinomycetes; order Kitasatosporales; family Streptomycetaceae; genus Streptomyces; species Streptomyces laurentii. The sequence goes on from NZ_JBEYHT010000036.1 coordinate 14,378, forward strand.
GAGCTGCGGCACCGGCTGGCCTTTCTGCACCGGGAGCTGGACGAGCCGTGGCCGGACGTGACGGAGGAGGCGCTGCTCGCCCGGGCCGGGGAGTGGCTGGAGCCGGAGCTGTCCCGGGCACGGCGGCGGGCGGATCTGGGCCGGATCGACGCCGGCGAGGGGCTGCGCCGGCTGCTGCCGTGGGCGACGGGCGAGGCGGGGCGCCTCGACGAGCTGGCGCCGGAGCGGATCGAGGTGCCGAGCGGGTCGCGGATACGGGTGGACTACGGCGGGGAGCGGCCGGTGCTCGCGGTGAAGCTCCAGGAGATGTTCGGGCTCGCCGAGACCCCGCGCGTGGCGGGGGTGCCGGTCCTGGTGCATCTGCTCTCCCCCGCCGGGCGGCCGGCGGCGGTGACCTCGGACCTGGCCTCGTTCTGGCGGGAGGGCTATCGCGCGGTGCGGGCCGAGCTGCGCGGCCGCTATCCGAAGCACCCGTGGCCGGAGGACCCCTCGGCGGCCGTACCGACCCGGCACACCAGCGCGCGGCTGAGCCGGGAGCGGTGAGCGGGGTGCGGTAAGCGGGGCGGCCTCTCCGCCGCCCCGGACCAGATGGCCTTCCGACCGTACAAGGAGCACTCGATGCAGTTACGTGATGTCACCCCGGACGATGTCGACGCGTACATCCGGATGCGCTGCGACCCGGTCATGATGGCCGACCTCGGCGGGCCGCTGCCGCGTGAACGCCAGCCCGGCATCGTGCGCCGGGACGTCAGGGAGGCGGCGGCCGGCACCTCGTGGATCAAGATGATCGTGCCCGACGCGGATGCCCCCGGTGTGGTGGCCGGAACGGTGAATCTCTGGTCGCACGACACCGACGAGGGGCCCCTGTCGGAGATCGGCTGGATGATCCTGCCGCCGTTCCAGGGCCGCGGTCTGGCCAAGCGGGCGGCCCGGGCGCTGCTCGAACGGGCCCGGGACGAGGACCGCTGGGGCGTCGTGCACGCGTTCCCCGCGGTGGGCAACGGCGCTTCGAACGGCATCTGCCGGTCCCTCGGCTTCCGTCTGGTCGCGCAGCAGGACGTCACGTTCGCCGGCCGCGTCCTGCGGAGCAATCACTGGGCGATCGATCCGCGGACCGACCTCAGGCCGGAGTGATCCGGCGGCGGCCGGCGCGGGAGCGGGCTTCGAGGACGAGGGAGAGGGCGAGCAGGAGGAGGGCGAGGCCGGTGAAGCTCCAGGGCAGATAGGAGACGAGCAGCAGGACCTTCAGGCGGTTGGCGCTCACCAGGTCGACGACCTCGGCGATGCTGTCCTCGCGCATCTTCACGTCGCCGGCGAAGACGGTGACCGTGTCCTGGCCGAACAGGGCGCGGGCGTTGCGGAGTTCCTCCCGGTGGATCTCCTCGCCGTTGACCGGGGCGCCGGTGACGGGGTCGACCCAGAACATGCGCTTCGTGGTGTACCAGCGGGTCAGGCCGGTCTGGGCGAGGACCTCGGGGGTGATGCCCTTGACGGGCATGGCCTTGGGCATCGGGACCTTGGTCCAGGGAATGGTCTGCTCGAAGTAGTAGACCTCCATGCCGCGGAAGGTGCGGGTGCCCCCGTAGTGGATGGGGGCGGCGGTACGGGTCTGGGCGTCGAAGTACTGGTAGTCCCGTTTCTCGGTGAGGAACGGCCACTTGAACTCGATGCCCTCGCGCCGGACCGGATCGCCGTCGACCATCTCGCCGGCGGCGTGGACGGGGTCCTGGGTGTGGGCGTCGAAGACGTAGCGCTCGGGGATCTTGGAGACCATCTTGCCGTCGGGCCCGGCGACATAGGAGAGGGAGTCCCAGACGACGACGTCGCGGCCGGCGGTGCGCTCGACCCTCTTCGACTCCTCGACGTCGCCCTTGAGCGTCTGGATGATCGTGATCTTGTCGACCTTCCGCGCCTTGAGGGTCGTGTAGTCGAGCAGGGTGGCGGGCTTCGCCTCCAGGACCGTCACCTGGTACTGGTTCGGCGGGATCTTGGCGAGCCGCGGGAAGGCGTACCAGCGCAGCGTGGGGGCCATGGCGGCGAAGAACACCGCGAAGGAGAGCAGGACCAGGGCGGCTCGGCGGCGCACGGGCGGTCCCCCTACTTCCGGCCGGGATCGGCGGTCAGCAGGGGCCGGGGCGAGGTGGACCCGTCGGGCGGCAGATCGACGAAGGAGACGAGCAGCAGGAACAGCAGGACGGGCGCGAGTCCGATGGCGGTGGCGGCGAGCGCGCGCATGGTCGGCCTCCCGGTACACGATCTGATACGTCGTCAGGTCGGGGCACCGTAGCAACGCGGCCGTGAGATGAGAACCCGTCGTACACGGGCACCCGGACACATACGGACGCCGCCCCCGGGTCCGGTGCGGACCCAGGGGCGGCGGGAGGTACTTCGGCCGGGCGTCAGGAGCCGGTCGTGGGCGTCGGCGTGCTCGTGGCGGACGGCTGCGCCGCGGACGGCGAGGCGGACGCCGTCTTCGACGGGGTGGCGGACGGCGTGGCCGTCGGCTTCGCGGACGCGGTCGCCGACGGCTTGGCCGAGGCGGTCGCCGACGGCTTGGCCGACGGTGCGGAGGACTCCGACGGGGACGGCGCCGGGCTCGGCGTCGTGGGCGACGGCGTCGGAGTCGGCTCGGGGGCCGTCGGGGCGGTGACCTTCAGCTCGACGGTCACCGTGCCGCCGCCGGGCGCGGTCAGCCGCAGCGTGAAGCCGCCGGTCTTGTCGCCGGCGAAGATCTCCGGCAGCGCCACGACACCGTCGGCGCCCGTCTTCAGGCCCGTGAGGGTACGGACGGCGGTGCCGTCGGCGGCCTTGAAGAAGGGGCCCTCGGTGGCGGGCTTCGCGTCGTCGGCCGAAGTGACGAAGGTGGCGGTGACGGTGACCTTGGCAGCGGCCTTGCCGCCCTCGGTGGCCTTGACCCGTACCTCGTCCGCGAACCGGCCGCCGGTCGCGGCGGAGAGCTCCTTGGCGTCGACGCGGGCGAGGGCGTCGGCCCGGCGCTCGGTGACGGTGCCCTGGAACGAGACGGCCTTCAGGCCGCTCGCGCCGACCACGGAGGCGCTGACGGCGAAGTCCCCGGTCTTCTCACCGGCCTTGAGCTCCGGCGTGGCGGCCGTGCCTTCCTTGCCGGTGGCGACGGTGAGCTCGCGCAGGCCGCCCAGGGCGAAGCGGGTGTCCGTGCCGTCGCCGATCACGAAGCGGATCCGGACGCCCTCGACGGGCTTGCCCGCCTTGTCGAGCACCCGGACCGCGGGACGGCCGGCGAAGGTCCGACCGGCGGTGGCGGTGAGGGCGCCGGGGGCGGTGCTCTCGAACCGTACGACCGCGGTCGCCGGGTCGCCGGCCGGCGGGGCGGGCGGGGTCGGCGGCTTCGGGGTGGGCGTGCCGGGCTTGTGCGGCGCCGGCGGGTTCTTGACCGGCGGCTTCGGTGCCACGGGCGGCTTGAGGCCCGGAGCCGTACCGGCGGGCGTACGGCCCCGGCCGTCGCTGCGGCCGACGGGAAGCACACCGGTGCCGTCGGGCACCTGGTGGGTGCCGCGCTTGTAGTACTCGACCCAGGAGAGCACCGTGTTCAGGTACTCGCGGGAGTGGTTGTAGCTGAGGACGGCCTTGTCCAGGTCGGCCTTGACCGCGAGGTTGCGGTCGTTGGCGCACAGGTAGAGGCCGGCGGCCTGGGCCGCGTCGTAGATGTTGTTCGGGTCCTTCTTGCCGTCGGCGTTGGCGTCCTGGCCCCAGGTCGCCCAGGTGGACGGGATGAACTGCATCGGACCGACCGCCCGGTCGTACCGGGAGTCGGTGTCGTAGGCACCGCCGTCGGTGTCGGGGATGTTGGCGAACGCGCCACCGGCCAGCACGGGGCCGAGGATCGGCGAGAACGTGGTGCCGTTGGCGTCGACCCGGCCGCCGCGCGCCTGTCCCGACTCGACCTTGCCTATGCCGGCGAGCAGCTGCCAGGGCAGGTTGCAGTTCGGATCGGTGGAGCGAATCGATTCCTCGGCGCGCTTGTAGGCGGCGAGGACCGTCGCCGGTATGCCCGCCTCGGCGGGGCCGGTGACGACCGGCGTGGTCGGCACGACGACGCCCGGCTTGTTCGGCGTGTCCAGCGGCGGAAGATCCGTGTGGTACGGCGAGTTGCCGGAGGCCGAACCGTCCGGCGGCGTCGCGGTGTCGCCCGCGCCGAGCGGCACGTCGCCGCCCGCGGTGTCCGTGGACGGAGGGATGACGTTCTCCGGAGCCTGCGAGGCGGCCAGCGCGGCGACGGCCGCGGCCACGATCGCGCCACTGGCGGCTCCCCTGCGCAGCCGACGGCCCAAGTGCCCTGCCATGCGTGTGGTCCCTCCCCGAATACCCCATCCGCGCCACGGGCGCGGCTCCGACCCGCCGACCTTATGTCAACTCCGGGCGGCGGAACACCGGGTCATGACCGTGTTTCACGGTTTCGTCACCACTCGGCCGTCCACGTGTTCGACCTCGGGGCGTCCTGAATACTGAAGGTCACACCGGACGAGGGGGATTCGCGTGCCGTTCACGCTCAGCCACGCCGCCGCGGTACTGCCGGGCATCCGCCGCGGCGGGACGGCGCGCGGGCCGCTGGTGGCCTCGGCGCTGGTCGCCGGATCTTTCGCACCCGACATGACGTACTTCGCCGACAGCGTCGTCCCCGGCGCCGCGGAGTTCGGGACCGTCACGCACTCGCTGCCCGGGATCGTGACCGTCGACGTGCTCGTCACGGCCGCGCTGGTGGCGCTGTGGCTGATGGTGCGTGAGCCGCTGGTGGCCCTGCTGCCGACGCGGTGGCGCGGCCGGGTGTACGGGGCGGTGCGCGGCCGGCCGTGGCGGGAGCGGCACCCGGCGGCCCTGGTGTGCATGCTCGCCGTGTCGGCGGCGATCGGCTCGGCCACCCATGTCGGCTGGGACGCGTTCACCCACCACGACCGGTGGGGCACCCGGGTGGTCCCGGTGCTCGGCGAGACCGTGGCGGCGGGCCTGCCCGGCTACTTCTACCTCCAGTACGGGAGTTCGGCGCTGGCCGCCGCGCTGCTGGTGTGGTGGGCGGTCCGGGAACTGCGCACGGCGTCGGCGGACACCCCGCGGCCGGCCGCGGCGGACGCCCTCGTCGGCCGGGGCCGGCTGCTCTCGGGCGCGCTGATCGCCGTGTGCGTGCTGGGCTTCGCGGCCCATCGGGTGCTGCGCTGGTACGCGTACTGGGGCCGGATCGCGACGCCGCTCGACATCGTCCCGACTCTCTGTTTCGGGGTGGGCGCGGGACTGGTCGTCGGCCTGGTGCTGTACGGCGCCGGGATGCGACTGTGGCCGCTCGCCGCACCGCGTACGGCCGCGGCCTCCGAGGCCCCGCGGGTGCCGGAGCCGGCCCGCCCGGGACGCTGACCGCGCGCACCGGCGTACGGAAGAAGGGCGGGGCCCGGCCGGCTGGCCGGGCCCCGCCCTTCTCGTCTCACCCGCTCAGTGCGCGGCCGAGTCCCAGTCCCGGCCGACACCCACCGACACGTCCAGCGGGGCCCGCAGCTCCACGGCCGCGCCCATCCGGGTGCGGACCAGTTCCTCGACCCGCTCGCGCTCGCCGGGGGCGATCTCCAGCACGATTTCGTCGTGGACCTGGAGGAGCATGCGGGACGCGAGGCCCGCTTCCGTCAGGGCCTGGTCGACGTCGAGCATGGCGACCTTGACGATGTCGGCCGCGGTGCCCTGGATCGGGGCGTTGAGCGCCATGCGCTCGGCGGCCTCGCGGCGCTGGCGGTTGTCGCTGTTGAGGTCCGGGAGGTAGCGGCGGCGGCCGAGCATGGTCTCGGTGTAGCCGGTGGCGCGGGCCTCGTCGACGACCCGGCGCAGGTAGTCCCGCACCCCGCCGAACCGCTCGAAGTAGGTGTCCATCAGACCGCGCGCCTCGGCGGGTTCGATGCCCAGCTGCTGCGACAGACCGAAGGCCGACAGACCGTACGCCAGGCCGTACGACATGGCCTTGATCTTGCGGCGCATCTCCGGGTCGACGGCGGACCGCTCGACGCCGAAGACCTGCGAGGCGACCGTGGTGTGCAGGTCCTCGCCGGAGGTGAACGCCTCGATCAGGCCCTCGTCCTCGGACAGATGGGCCATCACGCGCAGTTCGATCTGGCTGTAGTCGGCGGTCATGAGGCTCTCGAAGCCCTCGCCGACGACGAAGCCGTGCCGGATCGCGCGGCCCTCGTCCGTCCGCACCGGCACGTTCTGCAGGTTGGGGTCGGTGGAGGACAGCCGGCCGGTCGCGGCGGTGGTCTGGCTGAACGTGGTGCGGATCCGGCCGTCGGCGGCGACCGTCTTGATCAGGCCCTCGACGGTGGACCGCAGCCGGGCCTGCTCACGGTGCCGGAGCATGATCACCGGGAGCTCGTGCTCGGTCTGGCCCGCGAGCCAGGCCAGCGCGTCGGCGTCCGTGGTGTAGCCGGTCTTGGTCTTCTTCGTCTTGGGCAGGTTCAGCTCGCCGAAGAAGACCTCCTGGAGCTGCTTGGGCGAGCCCAGGTTGAACTCGTGGCCGACGGAGGCGTGCGCCTCCTTCACGGCCTGCTGGACGGCGCCCGCGAACTGCTGCTCCAGGGCCTCCAGGTGGTCCCGGTCGGCGGCGATGCCGTGCCGCTCCAGACGGGCGAGGAGCGCGGAGGTCGGCAGCTCGACGTCGTGCAGCAGCTCCTTGGCGCCGACCTCGGCGAGCTTGTCGTCGAACGCGTCGGCCAGGTCGAGGACGGCGCGAGCCTGGGTCATCAGGGCCTCGGCCTCGGCGGTGTCCTCGGCGCCGAAGGCGAGCTGGCCGTCGGACGCGGCGGCCGGGGCAAGTTCGCGGCCCAGGTACTCCAGCGAGAGCGCGTCCAGGGCGAAGGTACGGCGGCCGGGCTTGACCAGGTACGCGGCGAGCGCGGTGTCCATGGTGACGCCGTCGACGCTCCAGCCGTGCTCGGGGAAGACCCGCATGGCGCCCTTGGCGTTGTGCAGGACCTTGGGGCGCTCGGGGTCGGCGAGCCAGCCCGCCCACGCCTGCTCGTCGGCCTCGTCGAGCTCGGCCGGGTCGAACCAGGCGGCGGCCCCGTCGCCGGTGGCGAGGGCCACCTCGGCGACATTGCCGGTGCCGAGCGCCCAGCTGTCGACGGTGGCGACACCGAGCGGCTTGGCGCCGTGCTCGGCCAGCCACGGCGCCAGCTCGCCCGTGCCGAGGACCGTGAAGTCCAGCTCGACGCCGGGCTCCGGCTCGGCGGCGGTCTCCTCGGCGGTACCGGGGTCGACGGCGAAGAGCCGCTCGCGCAGCGAGGGGTTGCGGATCTCCAGAGTGTCCAGGAGCAGCACGATCGCCTTGCGGTCGTACGGCTCGCGGGCCAGCTCCCCGACCGTCTTCGACAGCTCGACGTCGCGGACCATCTCGGTCAGCCGGCGGTTGAGCTTCACCGCCTCCAGGTGGTCACGGAGGTTCTGGCCGGCCACGCCCTTGACCTCGTCGGCACGCTCGACCAGCTCGGCGAACGACCCGAACTGGTTGATCCACTTCGCGGCGGTCTTCTCGCCGACCTTCGGGATGCCGGGCAGGTTGTCCGACGGGTCGCCGCGCAGCGCCGCGAAGTCCGGGTACTGCGAGGGCGACAGACCGTACTTCTCCTGCACCTTCTCCGGCGTGAACCGGGTCAGCTCGGAGACGCCCTTGGTCGGGTAGAGCACCGTGGTGTGCTCGGTGACCAGCTGGAAGGAGTCGCGGTCACCGGTGACGATGAGGACCTCGAAGCCCGCGGCCTCGGCCTGGGTCGCGAGGGTGGCGATGACGTCGTCCGCCTCGAACCCGTCGACGGCGAAGCGCGGCGCGTGCATCGCGTCCAGCAGCTCGCCGATCAGCTCGACCTGCCCCCGGAACTCGTCGGGGGTGCTGGAGCGGTTCGCCTTGTACTCGGGGAACTCCTGGGAACGCCACGTCTTGCGCGACACGTCGAACGCGACGGCGAAATGCGTGGGCGCCTCGTCGCGGAGCGTGTTCGCGAGCATGGAGGCGAATCCGTAGATCGCGTTCGTCGGCTGCCCCGTCGCGGTGGTGAAATTCTCCGCGGGCAGTGCGAAGAACGCCCGGTACGCCAGGGAGTGCCCGTCCATGAGGAGCAGGCGCGGGCGGTTCGCTTCGGTCACATCGGTCTTCTTCGCTGCTGTCTCGGCCACGGAACGATCCTGCCACGCGCCACGGACATTCCGGTCCACGCGAGCCGGGACGCGATGCCGCGCACGAGGCGGACGCGAGAGGGACACGAGACGCGCGCGAGGAGGGCCCGAGACCGGTACGAGGGTGCGCGGGGTCCGCGCCGGCGGCGGGCCCGGTCCGTACGGCCCGTACATCCGCCCGTACATCCGTCCGTACCTCCGCGGGTTCCGCGCATCCACCGCGTCACCGCGCGCGTACGGGACATATACGGACCGCGTACGGGCCGGATCCGGGCCACGGGCGGGACATATACGGACCGCGGACGGACCGTTTCCGGCCGGTGCGCGGACCGCACGTGGCCGGTTCCCGGTGGCCCGTGACAGGATCGGAGACAGAGACACAGAGGACGGCACCCGCGTCCTTCCGTATTCCGCCCAGGGCTCGAAGGAGAGCGCGATGGTCAGCAAGCCGCCCGCCGGCGACCCGGTCCAGGACGCGCCGCGGGTCGCGGCGCCGCAGCACGCGGCGGCCGGCCTGCCCGCCGTCGCGCACACCCTGCGGATCGCCCAGGCGCAGATGGGCGTGCGGCGCACCGCGCAGACGCTCCTCAAGGTCAACCAGAAGGACGGCTTCGACTGTCCCGGCTGCGCCTGGCCGGAGGGCGACAAGCGGCACGTGGCCGAGTTCTGCGAGAACGGGGCGAAGGCGGTCGCCGAGGAGGCGACGCTGCGCCGGGTGACCCCCGCGTTCTTCGCCGCGCACCCGGTCGCCGACCTGGCCACCCGCAGCGGCTACTGGCTCGGCCAGCAGGGCCGCATCACCCAGCCCGTGTACCTGCCCGAGGGCGGGGAGCGCTACGAGCCGGTGTCGTGGGAGCGGGCGTTCGCGATCCTCGCGGAGGAACTGACCGCGCTGTCCTCCCCCGACGAGGCGCTGTTCTACACCTCGGGCCGCACCAGCAACGAGGCCGCGTTCCTCCTCCAGCTCTTCGCCCGCGAGTTCGGCACCAACAACCTGCCGGACTGCTCCAACATGTGCCACGAGTCCTCCGGCTCCGCGCTCACCGAGACCATCGGCGTCGGCAAGGGCAGCGTGTCCCTGGAAGACCTCCACCAGGCGGACCTCATCGTGGTCGCCGGACAGAACCCGGGCACGAACCATCCGCGGATGCTGTCGGCCCTGGAGAAGGCGAAGGCGGCCGGCGCGCGGATCATCTCGGTGAACCCGCTGCCCGAGGCCGGCCTGGAGCGGTTCAAGAACCCGCAGACGCCGCAGGGCCTGCTGCGGGGCGCCGCGCTCACCGACCTCTTCCTGCAGATCCGCATCGGCGGCGACCAGGCCCTGTTCCGGCTGCTCAACAAGCTGATCCTGGACACGCCGGGCGCCGTCGACGAGGAGTTCGTCACCGCGCACACGCACGGGTACGAGGAGTTCACGGCGGCCGCGACCGCCGCCGACTGGGACGAGACGCTCGCCGCGACCGGCCTCACCCGGGCCGAGATCGAGCGGGCCCTCGCGATGGTCCTCGCCTCGAAGCGGACGATCGTGTGCTGGGCGATGGGCCTGACCCAGCACAAGCACTCCGTGCCGACCATTCGCGAGATCGTCAACTTCCTTCTGCTGCGCGGGAACATCGGCCGGCCGGGCGCCGGCGTCTGCCCGGTGCGCGGCCACTCCAACGTGCAGGGCGACCGCACGATGGGCATCTTCGAACGGCCCTCGGCGGCCTTCCTGGACGCCCTGGACAAGGAGTTCGGGATCGTCTCGCCGCGCCACCACGGCCTCGACGTGGTCCGCTCCATCCAGGCGCTGCGCCACGGCGACGCCAAGGTGTTCTTCGCGATGGGCGGCAACTTCATCGCCGCGACCCCGGACACCGAGGTCACCGAGGCGGCGATGCGCAAGGCCCGGCTGACCGTGCACGTGTCGACGAAGCTGAACCGCTCGCACGCCGTCACGGGCCGCCGCGCGCTGATCCTGCCGACGCTGGGCCGCACGGACAAGGACATACAGAAGGGCGGCCGTCAGGTCGTCACGGTCGAGGACTCGATGGGTCTGGTGCACGCCTCGCGCGGCAACCTGCCGCCCGCGAGCCCGCACCTGCTGTCCGAGCCGGCGATCGTCGCCCGCCTCGCGCGCGCGGTGCTCGGCGCCGCGTCGGCCACCCCGTGGGAGGAGTTCGAAGCGGACTACGCCACGATTCGCGACCGCATCGCGCGCGTGATCCCCGGCTTCGAGAACTTCAACGCCAAGCTCGCCGCGGACCCGGCCGGCTTCCGGCTGCCCCACGCGCCGCGCGACGAACGCCGCTTCCCGACGGCCACCGGCAAGGCCAACTTCACGGCCGCGCCGGTCGAGTTCCCGCGCGTCCCCGAGGGCCGGCTGCTGCTCCAGACGCTGCGCTCGCACGACCAGTACAACACCACGATCTACGGCCTCGACGACCGCTACCGCGGCATCACGGGCGGCCGCCGGGTCGTCCTCGTCCACCCCGACGACGCGGCCGCGCTGGGCTTCGCCGACGGCGCGTACGCGGATCTGGTCAGCGAGTGGACCGACGGCGTCGAACGCCGGGCGCCCGGATTCCGGGTGGTGCACTACCCGACGGCCCGGGGCTGCGCGGCCGCGTACTACCCGGAGACGAACGTCCTGGTGCCGCTGGAGTCGACCGCCGACGTCAGCAACACCCCCGCGAGCAAGTCCGTGATCGTCCGTCTGGAAGAATCCGCTTCCGCCTGACCATTAAGCGTTTGCTCAGGCGGCCGGCCCCGGTGGGCCGGCCGCCTGAGCCGTACGAGGACGAACGGAGCCTGACCATGGGTGAGCAGCAGCACGTGAAGTTCCCGCAGGAGGTCATCGACGAGTACGCGGCGCTCGGCGTGGACCTGCCGGCGCTCTTCTCGGCCGGACACCTCGGCACCCGGATGGGCGTGCGAATCCTGGAGGCGTCCGCCGACCGCGTCGTCGGCAGCATGCCGGTCGAGGGCAACACCCAGCCGTACGGACTGCTGCACGGCGGCGCCTCCGCGGTCCTGGCCGAGACCCTCGGCTCGATCGGCGCGATGCTGCACGGCGGCCTCACCCGCATCGCGGTGGGCGTCGACCTGAACTGCACGCACCACCGCGGGGTCCGCGACGGCCAGGTGACCGGCGTCGCCACGCCCGTCCACCGGGGCCGCTCGACCGCCACGTACGAGATCGTCATCACCGACGAGCAGGGCAAGCGGGTCTGCTCGGCACGGCTCACCTGCATGCTCAAGGAGGTCGGCGCCAACGACGCGGCGGTGCTCCCGGACGCCGGCCGCGCCGACAACGCCTGACCCGGGCGCCCCGCCCCCTGTGGCCGTGCTCCTCTGACGGCCCCTGACGGCCCCCGCCGCCACGCCCCGTACCGGTGCGATCCGATCCAGCCATATACGCGGATACGGGTGGGGGTACGGACGACGGCACGGCGGCGCCGTCGAACCACCCGGGCCTCGCCCCTCCCTCGGCCCCGGACGGATCCCTTCCGTCCGGGGCCGAGCCGCGTTCCGGCCGCCGGGACACCGGGCCACCACAAGGGGTCCGTGACCGACCCCTTGCCCACGCCGCGCGGCAGCGCTTCACTGGCGTTCCGCCCATCTCGCGAGGGGCCGCCATGACCGCCGTACGCCCCCGTCCCCCGGCGCGCCGACGGGCCGCCGCCGCCCTGCTCGCCGCCGGCGCCCTGACCCTCCCGCTCACCGCCTGCACCGTCCCGACCGCACCCGCCGAACGCGCCGCACCGCAGGTCGGCACCCCTGTCACCCCCGTCGAGGTCTGCACCAGCCTGGTGGCGTACTGGGTGCGCGAAGCCCTCACGGACGGCCCGCAGGCCGGACTCGACTGGGAACAGAAAGGGATGAGCAACGAGCAGCTCGTCCTCCACGACGAGATCCTCGCCGCCGCGCGCACCGAGGAACGGCGGGCCGGCCGCGAGGCCGCCGCCGCCCTCGCCGACCGGGAGAGCCGGCGACGCTGCGCGGCCGCGCACGGCGCCACCGGCAGCTCCGAGAACTGGCGCCCGCCCGGCGAACAGAGGACACCGACCGATCGATCCCGGCCATCCCCGACCCGGGCGTGGTGACTCTGCGTCACATTCACGCGAGGCCGGACCGGCACCCGGACAGAAGCCGCCGAACGGCCCCGGCCGTCCGCTGACACCACGCCGACTGTCCGATATCCGGATACCCTCGCGCACCCCCTGACAGGAGCGTGATCCACTCAAGCCCCTTAGCGGGCCTGGGTGTTCTCAGCATGCGGTCACCGGACAACCGACCGATGTGCCCGGCTTTGCCCCCGGCCCGCACACCGACTCCACCCGTCGGCATAACAAGACAGTCACATCCTGACCTCGGCGCTAACCGTCCCTCCCTACCTGCGCCTAGAGTCACGGCCAGTCACCGCGCCGCCGGGCGCCCCCTCTGCACGGCCGCTCCACCCCGTACGGCCCGGCAACGGAAAACGGCACCTCTCTTGCTCCACTGCTCCGGCACCGCCTCGGCTCGCGGGGGCCGCGCCAGGGAAAGGATTCTTCGTGCGACACCGTTCATTGATCCTCCTCACCAGCGTTCTCACCACGGGAGCGCTCACCCTCACCGCCTGCGGATCGCGCGACGAGGGCAAGAGCGGCGGCGGTGACACCAACGCCGGCGGCACCACCGTCGTCATCGGTGTCGACGCCCCGCTCACCGGTTCGCTCTCCGCCCTCGGCATGGGCATCAAGAACTCCGCGGACCTGGCGATCCAGATCGCCAACAAGAACAAGGAAGTCCCCGGCGTCACCTTCAAGATGGAGGCGCTCGACGACCAGGCCGTGCCCGCCACCGGCAAGGCCAACGCCACCAAGCTCGTCGGCATGAAGGACGTCCTCGGCGTCGTCGGCCCGCTCAACTCCGGCGTCTCCCAGTCGATGCAGGCCGACTTCGCGCGCGCCAACCTCACCCAGATCTCCCCCGCCAACACCAGCCCGTCGCTGTCCCAGGGCGACAACTGGGGCAAGGGCGAGAAGAAGCGTCCCTTCCCGACGTACTTCCGCACCGCCACCACCGACGTCATCCAGGGCAAGTTCGCCGCGAACTACCTCTTCAAGGACGCCGGCAAGAAGAAGGTCTTCGTCGTCAACGACAAGCAGACCTACGGCGCCGGTCTCGCCGCGATCTTCTCCGACGAGTTCAAGCGCCTCGGCGGCCAGGTCGTCGGCACCGACTCCGTCACCGTGAAGGAGACCGACTTCTCCTCCACCGCCACCAAGATCAAGGGCTCCGGCGCCGACTCCGTCTACTTCGGCGGCCAGTACCCCGAGGGCGGTCTGCTCTCCGACCAGATCAAGAAGGCCGGCGCCAAGATCCCCACCATGGGCGGCGACGCGCTGTACGACCCCGAGTTCATCAAGGCCTCCGGCGAGTCCAACGACGGTGACCTCGCCACCTCCGTCGGCTACCCGATCGAGAAGCTCCCGAACGCCAAGAAGTTCATCGAGGACTACAAGGCGGCCGGCTACAAGGAGGCCTACTCCGCGTACGGCGGCTACTCCTACGACGCCGTCTGGTCGATCATCCAGGCCGTCAAGGCCGTCGTCGCCGACAACGGCGGCAAGGTCCCGTCCGACGCCCGCGCCAAGGTCACCCAGGCCATGGCCAAGGTCAGCTTCGACGGTGTCACCGGCACCATCTCGTACGACGAGTTCGGCGACACCACCAACAAGCAGCTCACCGTCTACACGGTCAAGAACGGCGCCTGGACCGACCTGAAGTCCGAGACCTTCAAGGACTGACCCCGGCGCTCCGCCCGGCCCCGCCGGGAGCCGCCTGAACCACCCGCACCACCCGCACCACCCGAACCGGACCGCGCGAGGGCGCAATCAGCGCCCTCGCGCGGTGTCATATCCGACAAAGCTCATCGGAGGCCCGCGGTGAACGAACTGCCGCAACAGCTGGCCGACGGCCTTGCCCTGGGGGCCCTCTACGGTCTCATCGCCATCGGCTACACGATGGTGTACGGCATCGTCCAGCTCATCAACTTCGCCCACGGCGAGATCTTCATGGTCGGAGGCTTCGGCGCTCTCACGGCGTACACGATCCTCCCCGACGGCACCGCCCTCGCCGTCGCCATTCCGGTGATGCTGATCGGAGGCGCGGTGGTCTCGGTGGCCGTCGCCACCGCCGCCGAACGCTTCGCCTACCGTCCCCTGCGCGGCGCGCCCCGCCTCGCCCCCCTGATCACCGCGATCGGTCTGTCGATCGTGCTCCAGCAGCTCATCTGGGGCTTCTACCCGGGCGCCGACAAGCCCGTGAAATTCCCGGAGTTCAAGGGCGAGAGCTTCCAGCTCCTCGACAACCTCGCCATCGCGCGCTCCGACCTCTTCGTCCTGATCGCCGCCCCCGTGTGCATGATCGGCCTCGGTCTCTTCGTCTCCAAGAGCCGCAGCGGCCGCGCCATGCAGGCCACCTCCCAGGACCCCGACACCGCCAAGCTCATGGGCATCAACACCGACCGCATCATCGTGATGGCCTTCGCCATCGGCGCCGCCTTCGCGGCCGTCGCCGCGGTCGCCGAGGGCCTCGACAAGGGCCAGATCCGCTTCGAGATGGGCTTCCTGCTCGGCCTCAAGGCGTTCACCGCCGCCGTCCTCGGCGGCATCGGCAACATCTACGGTGCCATGATCGGCGGACTCGTCCTCGGCCTCGCCGAGACGCTGTCCATCGCCTACGTCGAACACATACCCGGCATGGCGCAGTTCGGCGGCGGCGCGTGGAAGGACATCTGGGTCTTCTCCCTCCTCATCCTCGTGCTTCTGTTCCGGCCCCAGGGCCTGCTCGGACAGCGCACCGCGGACAGGGCGTGATGACGATGACCTCCAAGCCCGACAAGAACAACGAGAACGACCAGGCAGCCGAGCAAGCAGCCGAGCAGGCCGCCGAGCAGGCCGCCGAGCAGGCCGCCACGGCCGAGAACGCCGCCGGCAAGGCCGAGGACACGGCAAAGGCCGAGAGCGCCGCGAAGGTCGAGAAGACCGAGAAGGCCGCGACCACCGAGGCCGCCACGGACGTCGAGACCACCACGGACACCCAGGCCACCGAGAAGGCCGAGACCGTCAACGACGCCAAGGCCGCCGAAACGGCCGAGCCCGCCACGGACTCCAAGGACTCCACGGAAGCCAAGGACCCCAAGGCCACCGCCGCAGCCGAGGCCACCAAGGCCGCGGCCGGCGCCACCGGCGCCAAGTCCTCCGGCCTCCTCCACTGGATCGTCGCCGCCGGCGGTGCCGCCACCTTCGCGTCCACCTTCCTCGCCTGGACCTACACCGCCGAATTCCCCGGCGACCTCACCGTCACCGGCTACCCCGGCGGCCTCCAGGTCCTCACCCTCGTCGCCGGCGCCCTCCTCGTCCTGTTCGCCCTCTCCGGCCTCGGCGTCAAGGGCCTGCGCTGGCTCACCCCCGCGGGCTCCACCAACGCCCTGCGCCTGCTCGCCCTCGGCGCGTTCGGCACCACCTGGTACACCGTCCTCGCCATCGCCATCGAACTCGGCGGCCTGATCAACCTGGAGCCCGGCGGCGTCGTCGCCGCCGTCGCCTCCGCCGTACCGCTCGCCGCGCTCGCCCTCCCGCAGGACGCCCGCACCCCGGCGAAGCCCAAGGAACTCCCCTCCTGGGCGCAGATCCTCGTACTCGTCGCCGCCTTCGCGATCGGCCTGTACGCCGTCACCTACGGCATCTCCACCGAATACGGCGAGCTGTTCATCGGCTACCTGATCCTCGCCGGCTTCGTCGCCGCCGCCCTCAACAAGTCCGGCCTGGTGAGCCGCGTCTCCGCCATCGCCTCCGCGCACCGGCAGGTCGCCGCCATCGCCGCCTTCGTCGCCGCGGCCGTCTTCCCCTTCACCCAGAACACCGACACCTTCACGGTCATCGCGGTCAACATCCTGATCTTCGCGACCGTCGCGCTCGGCCTCAACATCGTCGTCGGCCTCGCCGGCCTGCTCGACCTCGGCTACGTCGCCTTCCTCGGCGTCGGCGCCTACACCGCCGCCCTGGTCTCCGGCTCCACCGCCTCCGCCTTCGGCGTCCAGCTGCCCTTCTTCGCCTCCGTCGTCATCGGCGCCGTCGTCGCCCTGGTCTTCGGCGTCGTCATCGGCGCGCCGACCCTGCGACTGCACGGCGACTACCTCGCCATCGTCACCCTGGGCTTCGGAGAGATCTTCCGCATCACCGTCAGCAACCTGGACGGCAACAACGGCCCCCGCGTCACCAACGGCCCCAACGGCATCCCCAACATCCCCGCGCTCGACATCTTCGGCTACGACTTCAGCCAGCCCCACAGCATCCTGGGCCTGGAGGTGGGCCTGTACGCCAACTACTACCTGCTGATGCTGCTCGTCCTGGTCCTCGTCGTGGTGGTCTTCAGCCGCGCCCAGGACTCCCGCATCGGCCGCGCCTGGGTCGCCATCCGCGAGGACGAGACCGCCGCCACCGCCATGGGCATCAACGGCTTCCGCGTCAAGCTCATCGCCTTCGCCCTCGGCGCCACCCTCGCCGGCGTCGCCGGCACCGTCCAGGCCCACTTCCAGGGCACCGTCGTGCCCGAGATGTACGTCTTCGCCGGCCCCGTCGCCCCGAACTCCGCGTTCCTCCTCGCCGCCGTCATCCTCGGCGGCATGGGCACCATCCGCGGCCCCATCCTCGGCGCCGCACTGCTCTTCCTCATCCCCGAGAAGCTGGCCTTCCTCAAGGACTACCAGCTCCTCGCGTTCGGCCTCGCGCTCATCCTGCTCATGCGCTTCCGCCCCGAGGGCCTCATCCCCAACCGGCGCGCCAAGCTCGAGTTCCACGAGCACGAGGAGAACGCCGCCCAGCTCGACGTACCGGAACAGCGGCAGTCCGCCGAGTCCGGCGCCGGAACCGCGAAGGCGGGTGCGTGAACGCCATGACGACGACCCCGACCACCACCACCGGCACGGCCGCGGACACCGCCGCCACCGTCCTCGACGCCAGCGGCGTCACCATGCGCTTCGGCGGCCTCACCGCCGTCCAGGGCGTGGACCTCACCGTCCGCGAGGGCGAGATCGTCGGTCTCATCGGCCCCAACGGCGCCGGCAAGACCACCTTCTTCAACTGCCTGACCGGTTTGTACGTCCCGACCGAGGGCCAGGTCAGCTACAAGGGCACGGTGCTGCCGCCCAAGCCGCACCTCGTCACCCAGGCCGGCATCGCCCGTACCTTCCAGAACATCCGGCTCTTCTCCAACATGACCGTCCTGGAGAACGTCCTCGTCGGACGCCACACCCGGACCAAGGAAGGCCTCTGGTCCGCGCTCCTGCGCGGCCCCGGCTTCAAGCGCGCCGAGGCCGCCTCCCGCGAACGGGCCATGGAACTCCTGGAGTTCGTCGGCCTCGACGCCAAGGCCGACCACCTCGCCCGCAACCTCCCGTACGGCGAGCAGCGCAAACTGGAGATCGCCCGCGCCCTCGCCAGCGACCCCGGCCTGCTGCTGCTCGACGAGCCGACGGCCGGCATGAACCAGAACGAGACCCGGACGACCGAGGAGCTGGTCTTCGCGATCCGCGACCTCGGCGTCGCGGTCCTGGTCATCGAGCACGACATGAAGTTCATCTTCAACCTGTGCGACCGGGTGGCCGTCCTCGTCCAGGGCCAGAAGCTCGTCGAGGGCACCGCCGAGGTCGTCCAGGGCGACGAGCGCGTCGTGGCCGCGTACCTCGGTACGCCCTTCGAGGGCGCCCCCGGCGCCGAGGAGGCCGCCGAGGTCGCGGCGGCGGAGGCCCACGCGGCCGAGGAGGCGGCACCCGCGAAGGCGGAAGCCAAGGCCAAGGCGGAACCGGCGGCGGACGCCGAGGGGCCGGAGGAGGCGGAGGCGGAGGCGGAGGCGGAGGCGGAGGCAGCGACCGAGGCCGCCGCCGACACCGAGGCCGCCCCCGACACTGAAGAGACCACCGACGCTTCCGCCGGAGCGGCCGACCAGAGCACCGACACCGCCGACGCCGCGACTCCGGCCGCCGACGCGGACAGCACCACCGAAGGAGACTCCAAGTGACCGCACTCCTGGAGGTCGAGAACCTCAGGGTCGCCTACGGCAAGATCGAGGCCGTCAAGGGCATCTCCTTCTCCGTCGAGGCCGGCCAGGTCGTCAGCCTCATCGGCACCAACGGCGCCGGCAAGACCACCACCCTGCGCACCCTCTCCGGCCTCATCAAACCGGCCGGCGGAAAGATGACCTTCAACGGCGAGGTGCTCAACGGCATCCCCGCCCACAAGATGGTCGCGCGCGGCATGGCCCACTCCCCCGAGGGCCGGCACATCTTCCCCAAGCTGTCCATCACCGAGAACCTCCAGCTCGGCGCCTTCCTCCGCAAGGACAAGGACGGCATCGCCCACGACATCCAGCGCGCCTACGACCTCTTCCCCATCCTGGGCGAACGTCGCAAGCAGGCCGCGGGCACCCTGTCCGGCGGCGAGCAGCAGATGCTCGCCATGGGCCGCGCCCTGATGTCACGGCCCAAGCTGCTCATGCTCGACGAGCCCTCCATGGGCCTCTCCCCGATCATGATGCAGAAGATCATGGAGACCATCGCCACCCTCAAGGCGGAGGGCATGACGATCCTGCTCATCGAGCAGAACGCGCAGGCCGCGCTCTCCCTGGCGGACTACGGGTACGTGCTGGAGGTCGGCACAATCAAGCTGCACGGCACCGGCCAGGACCTGCTCGTCGACGACGAGGTGCGCAAGACGTACCTCGGCGAGGAGTAGCCCCGTACGGACGGAAACGGGAGGGCCCGCACCACGGCTTCGTGGTGCGGGCCCTCCCGTCGTACCGCCTACTGCTCCTTGGCCTTCGCGGCCTTCTTCTCCTCGGCGTCCTCGATGACGGCCTCGGCGACCTGCTGCATCGACATCCGCCGGTCCATCGACGTCTTCTGGATCCAGCGGAACGCGGCGGGCTCCGTCAGCCCGTACTGCGTCTGCAGGACCGACTTGGCGCGGTCCACCAGCTTGCGGGTCTCCAGGCGCTGGCTGAGGTCGGCGACCTCCTTCTCCAGGGCCCGCAGCTCGGCGAACCGTGACACGGCCATCTCGATGGCCGGTACGACGTCGCTCTTGCTGAACGGCTTCACCAGGTACGCCATCGCGCCGGCGTCCCGGGCCCGCTCGACCAGCTCGCGCTGGGAGAAGGCGGTGAGCATGAGAACCGGGGCGATGGACTCGCCCGCGATCTTCTCGGCCGCGGAGATGCCGTCGAGGACGGGCATCTTCACGTCCAGGATCACCAGATCGGGCCGGTGCTCCCGCGCCAGCTCGACGGCCCTGGCCCCGTCACCGGCCTCGCCGACGACCGTGTAGCCCTCTTCCTCCAGCATCTCTTTGAGATCCAGCCGGATGAGGGCCTCGTCCTCGGCGATGACGACGCGGGTCGTCAGCGGAGGGACGTGGGACGCCTCGACGGCGTCGGCACCTTCGGCGTCTTCGGCGGCGGGCTGGGGCGACTCGGGGGCGGTCACGCGGGCTCCTCGTTGCGGGGCAACTACTGCTGACACGAGCCTACCCACCTCCTGTAAGGTAGGACCACGGCGGGTGACCGCCAACCTTCGTTTCGAAGGATGCCCCGGTAGCCCAGCGGTAGAGGCCATGGTCTCAAACACCATCCAGCGTGGGTTCGAATCCCACCCGGGGTACTTTACCTTCAATTCCATGGTCAAAACCCCTTGAGCCTGTGTCACCCGCACGCGTGACATCCGGGCCGTTCCCCTCTCCCCTCGTGAGACGCCTCGTCACGCTCGGGCGCATGTACGACATCGGAACGCGGCGACAAGCCCTGTCCCTGGTCATCCAGGGGCGCAGCCTCAACTCCGTCAGCCGGCAGACCGGGATCTCCCGCGCCGCCCTCCGCGGCTGGCGGACCCACCTCGAACCGCGCCCGCGCATGTCCGCCCATCGCGCGCCCTGCGTCCGCTGCCGCCCCACCCCGGGCCTGCCCGACGCCGTGGAGGCGTATTCCTATCTGCTCGGGCTCTACCTCGGCGACGGCTGCGTCAGCCCGCACCGGCAGGGCAGCCAGCATCTGCGCATCGCCTGCGCGGACGCCTGGCCGGGGCTGATCGAGGCGTGCCGCGACGCGATCAGGGCCGTACAGCCCCACGGCTCCGTGATCGCCGTACGGAAGCAGGGCTGCGTCGCGGTCACCAGCTACGGCCGCCACTGGACGTGCCTGTTCCCGCAGCACGGCCCCGGCAAGAAGCACGAGCGGCGGATCGCCCTCGAAGCCTGGCAGCAGGACATCGTCGACGCCCATCCGTGGGAGTTCATCCGGGGGCTCATCCATTCCGACGGCTGCCGGATCATCAACTGGACGACGCGCCTCGTCGGTGGTGCACGCAAGCGGTACGAGTACCCCCGGTACTTCTTCACCAACAAGTCGGCCGACATCAGGGCACTGTTCTGCGACGCGCTCCGTGCCGTCGGTGTCGAGTGGACGACGACGTCCAAGCACGGCGAGCCGCTCAACGTGTCCGTCGCCCGCAAAGCCTCCGTCGCGCTCATGGACGCGCATGTCGGCCCCAAGTACTGAGCCGCCGGTGCCGAGTCCCCGTCAGTTCGTCACCGGGTCGCCGATGTGGTGGACGCGGACCATGTTCGTGGAGCCGGAGACGCCGGGCGGGGAGCCGGCGGTGATGACGACGATGTCTCCCTCGCGGCAGCGGCCGCGGCGCCGCAGTTCCGCGTCGACCTGGGCGACCATCGCGTCGGTGGAGTCGGCGTGCGGGCCGAGGAAGGTCTCGACGCCCCAGGTGAGGTTGAGCTGGGAGTGGGTGTCGGGGTCGGGGGTGAAGGCGAGGAGGGGGATGGGCGAGCGGGAGCGGGAGAGGCGTTTGACGGTGTCGCCGGACTGGGTGCAGGCGACGAGGTAGCGGGCGCCGAGGAAGTCGCCGATCTCGGCGGCGGCGCGGGCGACGGCGCCGCCCTGGGTGCGGGGTTTGGTGTTCTCGGTGAGCGGCGGGAGGCCGGCGGCGAGGAGGTCTTCCTCGGCGGCTTCGACGATGCGGCTCATGGTGCGGACGGTCTCGACGGGGTATTTGCCGACGCTGGTCTCGCCGGAGAGCATGACGGCGTCGGTGCCGTCGATGACGGCGTTGGCGACGTCGCTGGCCTCGGCGCGGGTGGGGCGGGAGTTCTCGATCATCGAGTCGAGCATCTGGGTGGCGACGATGACGGGTTTGGCGTTGCGCTTGGCGAGGGTGACGGCGCGCTTCTGGACGATGGGGACTTGTTCGAGGGGCATTTCGACGCCGAGGTCGCCGCGGGCGACCATGATGCCGTCGAAGGCGGCGACGATGTCCTCGAGGTGGTCGACGGCCTGCGGCTTCTCGATCTTGGCGATGACGGGGACGCGGCGGCCTTCCTCGTCCATGACGCGGTGGACGTCCTCGATGTCGCGGGCGTTGCGGACGAAGGAGAGGGCGATGACGTCGGCGCCGATGCGCAGGGCCCAGCGGAGGTCGTCGATGTCCTTGTCGGAGAGGGCGGGGACGGAGACGGCGATGCCGGGGATGTTGAGGCCCTTGTTGTCGGAGATCATTCCGCCTTCGACGACGCGGGTGTGGACGCGGGGTCCGTCGACGGCGGTGACTTCGAGGGTGACGCGGCCGTCGTCGACGAGGATGCGTTCGCCGGTGGTGACGTCGGTGGCGAGGCCGGTGTGGGTGGTGCCGCAGCAGTGGCGGTCGCCGTCCATGGGTTCGACGGTGATGGTGAAGTGGTCGCCGCGTTCAAGGAGTACGGGGCCTTCGCGGAAGCGTCCGAGGCGGATCTTCGGGCCTTGAAGGTCGGCGAGGACGGCGACGCCGCGGCCGGTTTCCTCGGCGGCTTTGCGGACGCTGTGGTAGCGCTCCTCGTGTTCGGCGTAGCTGCCGTGGCTGAGGTTGAGGCGGGCCACGTCCATTCCGGCTTCGAGCAGTGCCTTGATCTGGTCGTATGCCGCGGTGGCGGGCCCAAGGGTGCAGACGATTTTCGCTCGGCGCATGGGCACGACCCTAGGGCTTACTTACGGGTAGCGAAGGAGTCCGCCATGACGACTCAACAACCTTTGCGTGAAAGGTTGTTGACAAGTCTTGAATGTGTGCGCACGGTCGCTCCGATGAGCGGTTTCGGGGGCCTTGCGGGGTTTGTCTCAGCGGGTGGACGGGCGTGTCGGTGCCGTGTGGTGACGGACACTTTCCCACTCCGTAACCCGATAGGCCTGTTGCGCAAGTGCCCCGTGAGCCAGAATCTACGCGCGTCGTATGCGCTATGACGCCGTTGAACCACCAAGGAGAAGAACACATGCCGCTGAACCGCAGGACGTTCCTGGAGCGCTCGGCCGCCGCCGGAGCCGGTGTGGCCCTCACGGGCGCGGCCGTCGCCCCGGCCGAGGCCGCCGAGTCCACCGCCGCGGCCGCCGCCGGCGGTCGTCCGCACCCGCAGAAGCGGTACGCGTTCACGGTGATGGGCAGCACCGACCTGCACGGGAACGTCTTCAACTGGGACTACTTCACGGACCGGGAGTTCGATGACAAGGCCCGCAACGACGTCGGCCTGGCCAAGATCTCGACGCTGGTGAACCAGGTCCGCGCGGCGAAGGGCAAGGAGAACACCCTGCTCATCGACGCGGGTGACACCATCCAGGGCACCCAGCTGTCGTACTACTACGCGAAGGTCGACCCGATCACCCGGGCGGGCGGCCCGGTCCACCCGATGGCCGTGGCGATGAACAAGATCGGCTACGACGCCGTCGCGCTCGGCAACCACGAGTTCAACTACGGCATCCCGGTGCTGCGGGCGTTCCAGGAGCAGTGCGACTTCCCGCTGCTCGGCGCCAACGCGCTGGACGCGAAGACGCTGCGCCCGGCCTTCGCCCCGTACAGCATGCACAAGCTGCGGACCCCGCAGGGCCGCGACGTGAAGGTCGCGGTGCTCGGTCTGACCAACCCCGGCATCGCGATCTGGGACAAGGCCAACGTCTCCGGCAAGATGGTCTTCCCGGGCCTGGAGGAGCAGGCGGCGGTGTGGGTGCCGAAGCTGCGGTCCATGGGCGCGGACGTGGTGATCGTGTCGGCGCACTCGGGCACGAACGGCACGTCGTCGTGGGGTGACCAGCTGCCGTACGTGGAGAACGCGGCCGCGCTGGTGGCGGAGCAGGTGCCGGGTATCGACGCGATCCTGGTCGGTCACGCGCACCTGGAGATCCCGGAGTACCGGGTCGTCAACAAGCAGACGGGCAGGGAAGTGGTGCTGTCCGAGCCGCTGAAGTGGGGTCAGCGGCTGACGGTGTTCGACTTCGAGGTGGTGTGGGAGAAGGGCCGCTGGGTCGTCGAGAAGGTCGGCGCCCGGGTGCTGAACTCCAACACGGTGCCGGAGGACCCGGCGGTCACCGGTCTGCTGGTGGACGAGCACAAGAAGGTCGTCGCGTACGTCAACCAGGTGATCGGCCGTTCGGCCGCGGCCATGACCACGGCGGAAGCGCCGTGGAAGGACGAGCCGATCATCGATCTGATCAACGTCGTGCAGGCGGAGACGGTGCGCGAGGCGCTGGCCGGCGGCGCGTACGCGGATCTGCCGGTGCTTTCGCAGGCGTCGTGCTTCTCGCGGACCGCGCGGATCCCGGCGGGCGAGATCACCATCAAGGACGCGGCGGGTCTGTACCCGTTCGAGAACACCCTGGAGGCTCGTCTGCTGACGGGTGCCCAGCTGAAGGACTACCTGGAGTACTCGGCGAAGTACTACGTCCAGACGGCGGCGGGCGCGCCCGTCGACACGTCGAAGCTGACGAACGCGGGCGACACCCCGGACTACAACTACGACGCCGTGTCGGGTCTGACGTACGACATCGACATCGCGAAGCCGGTCGGGCAGCGGATCGTGAACCTGTCGTTCGAGGGCAAGCCGCTGGACCCGGCGGCGCGGTTCGTGTTCGCGGTCAACAACTACCGGGCGAGCGGCGGCGGCGCGTTCCCGCACGTGGCCGGCGCCCAGCAGCTGTGGGCGAACTCGGAGGAGATCCGTAACACGATCATCCAGTGGGTGCGGGCCAAGGGGTCGATCGACCCGGCGGCGTTCGCTTCGGTGGACTGGAAGCTGACCCGGGACGGCGTGCCGGTGTTCTGATCCGCGGTGTGACGCGTACGTCCGTACGGTCGGTCACACGGTTTCCGTGAGAGGCGTCAGCTTCCGGCTCTGGGCCGGCAGGCTCGGCGCCTCTCGCGCGTCCAGGCCGAAGGTGGTGAAGGCGGTGCGGCGGGGCAGCGGGTAGGGCTCCTTGCCGGTGACGGTGTTGAGGATGACGGCGCTGCGCCAGGCGGCGAGGCCGAGGTCGGGGGTGCCGACGCCGTGGGTGTGGCGTTCGGCGTTCTGGACGTAGACGGAGCCGGTGACGGTGTCGTCGAGGACGAGGCGGTAGTCGGCGCCGACGCGGGGGCGGCCGGCGGTGTCGCGGCGCAGGTGGGGGTCGAGGCCGGCGAGGAGGCCGTCGAGGGGGCGTTCGCGGTAGCCGGTGGCGAGGACGACGGCGTCGGTGGCGAGGCGGGAGCGGGTGCCCTGGCGGAGGTGTTCCAGGTGGAGTTCGAGGTGGGTGCCGGCGACGCGGCCGGCGGTGCGGACCTGGACGCCGGGGGTGAGGACGGCGTCGGGCCAGCCGCCGTGCAGGGTGCGGCGGTAGAGCTCGTCGTGGATGGCGGCGAGGGTGTCGGTGTCGATGCCCTTGTGGAGCTGCCATTGGTGGGGCAGGAGGGTGTCGCGGGCGGGTTCGGGCAGGGCGTGGAAGTACTGGGTGTAGTCGGGGGTGAAGTGTTCGAGGCCGAGCTTGGAGTACTCCATGGGGGCGAAGGCCTCGGTGCGGGCGAGCCAGTGGAGGCGTTCGGCGCCGGCGGGGCGGGCGCGGAGCAGGTCGAGGAAGATCTCGGCGCCGGACTGGCCCGAGCCGATGACGGTGACGTGGCCGGCGGCGAGCAGGGTGTCGCGGTGGGCGAGGTAGTCGGCGGAGTGGAGGACGGGGACGTCGGGGGCGTCGGCGAGGGGGCGCAGCGGTTCGGGGACGTGGGGGGCGGTGCCGACGCCGAGGACGACGTTGCGGGTGTGGGCGCGGCCGAGGGCGGCGGCTTCGCCGTCGGTGTCGAGCTGGGTGAAGTCGACGTCGAAGAGGCGGCGCTGGGGGTTCCAGCGGATGGCGTCGACGTGGTGGCCGAAGTGGAGTCCGGGGAGGTGTTCGCTGACCCAGCGGCAGTAGGCGTCGTATTCGGCGCGGTGGATGTGGAACTTCTCGGCGAAGTAGAAGGGGAAGAGGCGGTCCTTGGCGCGGAGGTAGTTGAGGAAGGTCCAGGGGCTGGCGGGGTCGGCGAGGGTGACGAGGTCGGCGAGGAAGGGGACTTGGAGGGTGGCGCCGTCGATGAGCTGGCCGGGGTGCCAGTGGAAGGCGGGGCGCTGGTCGTAGAAGGCGGTGGCGAGGGGGCCGGGGGTGCCGTGGGCGAGGGCGGCGAGGGAGAGGTTGAACGGGCCGATGCCGATGCCGACGAGGTCGTGGGGGCGGTCGGGGGCGGTGGCGGGGACGGCCGGGGAGGTGGGGGTGGTGGTGCGGGTGTTGCTTGCGTTGCTGGTGGAGCCGGTGGTGCGGGTCGTGCCTGCGTTGCTGGTGGAGCTGGTGGTGCGGGTCGTGCTGCCGGTGGTGCCGGTCATCGGGGGGTGCTGCCTTCCACGAGGGTGATGAGCTGGATGAGGTCGTCGAGGGTGGTGTGGGGGTTGAGGAGCGTCGCCTTGAGCCAGAGCCGGCCGTCGGCGGTGGCCCGGCCGAGGACGGCACGCCCTTCGGTGAGGAGGGTGCGGCGGATCGCGGCGACGGTGGGGGCGTCGGCGTCGTAGGGCCGGAACAGCACCGTGGTGAGGGTGGGGCGGGCGTGGAGCTCCAGGTGGGGGGATTTCTCGACCAGGTCGGCGAGGTCCTGGGCGAGGGTCATGCAGGTGTCGACGAGCGCGCCGAGGCCGGTGCGGCCGAGGGCGCGCAGGGTGACGGCGGTCTTGAGGACGTCGGGCCGCCGGGTGGTGCGCAGGGAGCGGCCGAGGAGGTCGGGGAGGCCGGCGTCGGTGTCGTCGTCCGCGTTCAGGTAGTCGGCGGTGTGGCCGAGGACGGCGAGGTCGGCGAGGTCGCGGACCGCGAGGAGTCCGGCGGCTGCCGGCTGCCAGCCGAGTTTGTGCAGGTCGAGGGTGACCGTACGGGCGCGGTCCAGGCCCGCGAGAAGGCCGCGGTGGGTGGCGCTGAACAGGAGCGGGCCGGCGTACGCGGCGTCGACGTGGAAGTCGACGGGGCCGGTGGGGGTGGTGTGGGCGGCGCAGCGGTCGGCGATCCCGGGGAGCGGGTCGACGAGGCCGGCGTCCGTGGTGCCGGCGGTGGCGGCGACGAGGACGGGTTGCCCGGCGAGGTCCGTGAGGGCGTGGTGGACGGCCGTCGGGTCGAGGGTGCCGCGGGGGGTGGGGAGGACCACGGGGGCGGGGAGGCCGAGGAGCCAGGTGGCGCGCTGGAAGGAGTGGTGGGCGTTGGCGCCGACGAGGGTGCGGAGGGGGGTGGGGTGGGAGTGGGGATGGCTCGGGTGGCCGGGGCGGGCCGCGGCTGCGGCGCGTTCACGGGCGAGGAGCAGCGCGAGCTGGTTCGACTCCGTACCGCCCGTGGTGACCAGCGCGTCCGGGTCGGGCGCGTCCGGGTGGACCTCCGCGGCCAGCGCGCGGGTGACGAGCGCTTCGAGGGTGGAGGCCGCCGGGGCCTGGTCCCAGGAGTCCAGGGACGGGTTGAGCGCCGACGCGGCGAGATCCGCCGCCGCGGCGAGGGCGAGCGGCGGGGTGTGCAAGTGGGCGGCGCACAAGGGGTGGGCGGGGTCGGCGGCGCCGGCCGCGAGGGTGTGGACGAGGGTACGGAGGGCTTCCTCGGCGCCCGTGCCGTGGTCGGGGAGGACGGGTCCGAGGGTCTCGGTGACATGGCGGGTGACGGCGGCGGGGCCGCCGGCGGGGAGGGGGCCGGAGCGGGCGGTGGCGCCGGTGCGGAGGGCGGCGAGGAGGTGAGGGAGGAGCGCGCGGAGGGCGTCTGCGCCGGAGGCGCCTCCGGCGAGGGGTTCGGCACACATGGACGACAGGGTGCCGGGGTTTTCGAGAGGTGTGCGGGGGTTTGGGGGGAGCGTGACCCGAACGAGGTACCTGGTGGGGCGCGAGGGGTGCGGGGTGCTCGGGTGCGGGCCGGCTGAGGTGGGTGGTGGGTTGCGCGGGGGCCGGGGAGGGGGTCGCTGTCGTGGGCCGCTCTCCGCCGGTGGGGAAAGAGGAGACGGGTGGACGGGAGGGGGCGGGGATCCGCCCCCTCCCCCCTCTCAGGCGCGGGCCTTGAGGGCGCGGTGGAGGTCGTCGAGTTGGTCGACGAGCTTGCGGCGGAGGGCCGGGGTCATGGTGTCTTCGGCGAGGTGGCGTTCGCCGAGGGCGAGGGACTCCGCGTCGATCGCGTAGGCCGGGAAGGCGTGGCGGCCGGCGGCTTCGGCCATGGCGGGGCCGCGGCGGTCGGCGAGGGCGAGGGCCGCGGGGTAGAAGCGGGTCGTGTACTCCCGTACGAGATCGGCCTGTTCGGGCTGCCAGAAGCCGAGGGCGGTGGCGGTGAACAGGTAGTTGGACAGGTCGTCCGTCTTGAACATGGCGGTCCAGGCCGCCGCCTTGGCCTCGGCGGTCGGGAGGGCGGCGCGGCAGCGGGCGGCGCCTTCCTGGCCGGTGGCGCTCGGGTCGCGTTCCAGTTCGGCGGCGATGGCCGTCTCGTCGGTGGCGCCGAGGACGGCGAGGCGGGCGAGGATGCGCCAGCGCAGTTCGGGGTCGAGTTCGGGGCCGCCGTGGACGGTGCCCTCGTCGAGCCAGGAGGCGATCTTGTCGGGGGTGGTGGCGCTGTCGACGAGGGTGCGGACGGCGGCCAGGCGCAGGCCGGGCGCGTCGCCGTCCTCGGTGCGGCGCAGCAGGTCGCGGGTGATCGCGGTGAGGGTGGCGAGGGCGGCGGGGCGGTCGGCCTCGGAGACGTACCGGTCGGCGATCTGGGTGCGGGCGAAGGCCAGGACGCCCTGGACGACGGCAAGTTCGGTCTCGTCGGCGAGGTGGGCGGCGGCGACGGCCAGGTATTCGGCCGGGGCGAGCTCGCCGTCGCGGACCATGTCGCGCAGCGCGTTCCAGACGAGGGCGCGGGTGAGCGCGTCGGGGATCTTGGAGAGGGAGCGGAGCGCGGTCTCCAGGGAGGCGTCGTCGAAGCGCATCTTGGCGTAGGTGAGGTCGCCGTCGTTGAGGACGACGAGGGCCGGGCGCGGGCCGGTGAGTTCGAGGGGGGCGCTCTGCGGGACGTCCACCTGGGGGCGGTCGCGCAGGACGAGGCCGCCGGCGGCGTCGCGGTCGTAGATGCCGACGGCGAGGCGGTGCGGGCGGCTGCCGTCGCGGTCGATGGTGAGCCGCCAGGTGCGGCCTTCGCCGTCGAGGCGGGGGGTGAGGGTGTCGACGCCGGTGGTGCGCAGCCACTGCTCGGCCCAGGCGTGGACGTCGCGTTCGGTGGCGGCGGCGAGGTTGTCGATGAAGTCGGCGAGGGTGGCGTTGCCGAACTTGTGGCGCTTGAAGTGGATGTTGATGCCGGCGAGGAAGTCCTTCTCCCCCATCCAGGCGACGAGTTGACGCAGCGCGGAGGCGCCCTTGGCGTAGGAGATGCCGTCGAAGTTGAGGAGGGCGGAGGCGGTGTCGGGGACGGCGTCCGGGTCGGGGGCGACGGGGTGGGTGGAGGGCCGCTGGTCGGCCTCGTAGCCCCAGGCCTTGCGTGCGATGCCGAAGTCGATCCAGGTGTCGGAGAAGCGGTCGGAGCAGGCTTCGTTGACGGTCTGGTAGCCCATGTACTCGGCGAAGGACTCGTTCAGCCAGATGTCGTCCCACCAGCGGAGGGTGACGAGGTCGCCGAACCACATGTGGGCCATCTCGTGGGCGATGATCACGGCGCGGGTCATGCGTTCGGTGTCGGTGACGGCGGAGCGGAAGACGTACTCGTCGCGGAAGGTGACGAGGCCGGGGTTCTCCATGGCGCCGGCGTTGAACTCGGGGACGAAGGCCGTGTCGTACGAGTCGAAGGGGTACGGCTCGTCGAACTTCTCGTGGAAGCGGTCGAAGCAGGCACGGGTGACGTCGAGGATCTCGTCGGCGTCGGCGTCGAGGTAGGGCGCGAGCGAGCGGCGGCAGTGGATGCCGAAGGGCAGGCCGGCGTGTTCGGTGCGGACGGAGTGCCAGGGGCCGGCGGCGACGCAGACGAAGTAGGTGGAGAGCGGCGGGGTGGGGGCGGCCTGCCAGCGGCCGTCGGACCCCTGTTCGGTGCGGGCGTTGGACAGGACGGTCCAGCCGGCGGGGGCGTTGGCGGAGACCTCGAAGACGGCCTTGAGGTCGGGCTGGTCGAAGGCGGCGAAGACGCGCTGGACGTCTTCCATGAACAGCTGGGTGAACGCGTACGACTCGCCGTCGGTGGGGTCGGTGAAGCGGTGCATGCCTTCGCCGGTGTGCGAGTAGCGCATGGTGGTGGCGATGCTCAGGGTGTGCTCGCCCTCGGTGAGGGTGAGGGGGAGCCGGTTGCCGTCGAGGGTGGTGACGTCGAGCGGCGTGCCGTCGAGGACGGCGCTGTGGAGCGTCTCGGGCTTGAGCTCGACGAAGGTGTCCCCGGCGGCGCGGGCGGTGAAGCGGATGGTACTGGTGGACTCGAAGGTCTCGTCGCCGGTGGTGAGGTCGAGGTCCACGGTGTAGTGGCGGACGTCGAGGAGCTGGGCACGGGTCTGCGCTTCGTCGCGCGTCAGTACGGACATGCGCCCATGCTGCCCGATGGCCTTCTCCGGAGGGAGGGGCGTTCACCGACAGCTCAGGCGGGTGTGCGCGGTGGCGGCTCGCGGTGGGGGCCGGACGGGCGCGCGGGGGCGCGCGGAGAGCGCGTCAGGGGGCGCGGAGGGCGGCCGTACGGGCGGCCAGTGCCCGGTTCATCGCCTCGAACTGCGGGAGGGTGGCGGTGTGCAGCATGCTCTGGAAGAACGGGACCGCCACGCCGGTGAATCGTTCGCTCTGGGTCAGTCTGACCCGGCCGTTCGCCAACGGCTCGATCAGGAAGCGGTGTTCGCCGTCGAAGATCCAGCCGGGGCCGACGCGTCCCAGCCAGCGCAGTTCCCGTCCCGGCTCGGCCGCCCGCACGGTGGGGTCGAACGCCATGTCCCCGGTCTTGTCACGCATCACCAGGTGCAGGACGGCGCCGGGTTCGGCGGTGCCCTCGGCGGAGACCATGAACGGATTCCAGTCGTCGTAGGCGGAGAAGTCGGTGAGGACGTGCCAGACCTCCTCGGGGGTGGCGTCGATGTCCACGGTGGCGCTCAGGGTGAGGGGGCGGGTGTTGGTCCAGGCCGTGTAGAGCGCCAGCAGGGCGACGAGGGCCGCGAGGGCCGTGGGCAGGCGCCGCCGGCGGCGTAAGCGGGGCCGGCGGGCGGGGGTGGTGACAGGGGTGGCGGTCATCGGTTCTCCTGAGGGGGAAGGGCGCCGTGGAGGGCGGAGTCGACGAGGCGTTCGATGTAGGGGCCGTCGACGGGCAGGCCGGTGATGAGGAGCCGGTAGTAGAGCGCGCCGGCCAGCTGGTCGAAGAGCACGACGGGGTCGGTGGCGGGGCGGAGGGCCCCGCGCAGGCGGGCGCGGTCGATCAGGTCGAGGACGAGGGTGTTGCGGCGGGCGAAGACGGCGCGTACGCGTACGCCGATGTCGGGGTGGCGGGCGGCCGCGGCGATCAGTTCGGCGACCACGCAGACCGAGTGCTCGTCCGCCGCGCCGTGGCCTCCGGCGCGCCGCATGTGGTGGAGGCCGTCGGCGATCCGCCCCGCGTAGGCGACGAGATCCGCGCGTACGTCGCCGGTGTCCGTGACGGGCACGTCGTCCTGCATGTGGGCGACGACCGCGACCGCGAGGTGGTCCTTGGTCGGCCAGCGCCGGTAGAGCGTGGTCTTGGCCACTCCGGCCTGTTCGGCGACCTTGTCGACGGCGAAGCCCGCGTAGCCGTGTTCCATGAGCTGGGCTTGTGCCGCCCGCAGGATCCGCTCGTCCGCCGCGGTGTCCCGCGGCCTTCCTCGTTCCGCCATGCCCACACCCCAGGTTTCGCTACGCTCGTTGCGTAAATGAACCGTAGGCCCTCCCGGGGTGGTTACGCAACGGCCGTAGCGGAAATGGCCCGGCGGCCGGCGGGGAAAGGACGTGCCTGGCGGAGGGTCAGGCGAGGCCCGCGCCGTCGAGGTGGGCGAAGCCCGCGGTGATGCGGGGGCGGTCGTAGCCGGCGGGGCCGCGGGCGCCGCTGGAGAGCAGGGCGTGCAGCAGCAGGCGGGCCTTGGCGGGGGCGAGCGGGCCGGCCGGGATGAGGCCGCGGTGCAACAGGTCGGCTTCGGAGCCGGGGCCGCGGTAGGTGTGCGAGAGGGTCGTGCCGGCGCCCGTACGGGAGGCGAGGACGACGGGCATACGGGCCGTCAGCGCGGCGAGCGGTTCGACGAGCCGGGCGGGTACGTGGCCGGCGCCGAAGGCGGCGACGACCAGGCCGTCGTAACGCTCGGGGTGTTCGGCGACGGCGTCGAGGAGTTCGCCGGTGTCGCCGAGGGAGAGGGTGAGCAGGGCGATCCGGAGGGCGGGGTCGAGGTTCAGGCCGCACATGCGGGTGGGCACGGTGGGCCGGAGCAGGATCCGCGGGACGCCTTCGACGACGCCGCCGAGGGGGCCGGCGCCGGGTGAGGCGAAGGTGGCGACGGAGGTGGTGTGCGCCTTGGTGGCGTGCCGGGCGGCGTGGATCTCGTCGGCGAGGACGACGAGGACGCCGAGTCCCTGGCAGCCCGGGTCGGCGGCGACGGCGAGGGCGGCGGCGAGGTTGGCGGGGCCGTCGGCGCCGGGCAGGTCGGGGCGGCGCATGGCGCCGGTGACGGCGATGGGCCGTTCGGTGGTGCACAGCAGGTCGAGGAGGAAGGCGGTCTCCTCCAGGGTGTCGGTGCCCTGGACGACGACCACGCCGGATCCGGCGGCGACGGCCCGGCGGACCTCGTCGGCGAGGGCGGTCAGGTCCTCGAAGGTGAGGGAGGAGCTGGGCACGCGGCGGAAGTCGTGGAGGTCGACCTGGACGCCGGCCGGGGTGATGCCGGGGGTGTCGAGGACTTCCCGGCCGGTGAGGCGGGCGTCGGCGCCGCCGCCGCGGGCGGAGATGGTGCCGCCGAGGGTGAGGACGGTGACGCGGCGGGGAGTGCCGGCGGGGGTGCCGGCTTGCTGGGGTGCTGTGTCGTCGGCCATGTGCCTGCCCTGTTCCTGTTCCCGTGCCCGTTCGTCTGCCTGTGCGTGTCCCGCGTGCCCGTGGCCCCGTGTGCCCGTGGCCCCGTGGCCCCGTGTGTCAGCGGGTCTCGTGTGTCAGCGGGTCTCGTCGGCGATCGTCTCGTGGTGGCGGATGACCTCCGCGATGATGAAGTTCAGCAGCTTCTCCGCGAACGCCGGGTCCAGTCTGGCGTTCACGGCGAGTTCCCGCAGCCGGGCGATCTGGCGGGACTCGCGGGAGGGGTCGGCGGGCGGCAGGTTGTGTTCGGCCTTGAGGACGCCGACCTGCTGGGTGCACTTGAAGCGTTCGGCGAGCATGTGGACGACGGCCGCGTCGATGTTGTCGATGCTGGCGCGCAGCCGGTTCAGCTCGGCCTGGACGGCCGGGTCGATGCCGTGCGTACCGCCGCTCGTGCCGCCGGCCGTGCCGCCGGCGCCGGTCTCGCGGTGGTCGTTCGTGTCGTCGCGGGTGTCGCTCATGAGGGGGGAGCCTAGCCGGAGCAGGGGGAAACGGTCGGCTTGTGTTCGGGATCCGGGACGGTGGTGCTCCAGCCGCCCGGGAGGGTGACGC
The DNA here is from genome assembly GCF_040635425.1 of Streptomyces laurentii. Taxonomy (NCBI): domain Bacteria; kingdom Bacillati; phylum Actinomycetota; class Actinomycetes; order Kitasatosporales; family Streptomycetaceae; genus Streptomyces; species Streptomyces laurentii. Next base: position 47,507 of record NZ_JBEYHT010000036.1, read on the forward strand.
GCTGCCGGGCGCGGAAATGGACGGGCGCGGTGCCGACGCGGCGGGTGAAGAGGCGGGAGAAATAGGCGGGGTCGTCGTAGCCGACGCGGCGGGCGACGGCGGAGACGGGCAGTTCGGTGCCGGCGAGGAGTTCCTTGGCGCGGCCGAGACGGACGGTGAGCAGGTAGTCCTTGGGACTGCAGCCCGCGGTGCGGCGGACGGCGGTGCGCAGTTCGGCGGGGGTCATGCCGTGCCGGGCGGCGTGTTCGGCGACGGTCAGCGGGGTGAACGCGTCGCGGGCGAGGGCGGCGAGGACGGGCGCGCCGTCGGCGGTGGTGTCGGCGCGTGCCTGGCGCAGGGCGACGAGGAGTTCGTGGACGGCGGCGGCGGTCTCGACCTCGAGGAGGGGGTTGCCGGGGCGGGCGGCGCGGGCGATGCGGCCGATGACGGCGCGGGCGGGGGCGGCGTCGGCGAGGGGGACGACGGGCCGGTCGGGGTCGATGTAGCCGAGTTCGGTGTACGTGGCGGTGGCCGGTCCGGAGAAGTCGACGAAGGACTCGTCCCAGCCGGTGCCGGGGTCGGCGGAGTAGTGGTGGGGGACGCCGGGGGTGAGCCAGATCAGGGCGGGGGCGGTGACGGGGGCGCGCCGGCCGTCGGGGCCGAGGAACCAGCCGCTGCCGGAGGCGACGACGACGGCGACGTGGTGGTCGAGGGTGCGCGGGCCGACGGCGGGCAGCGGGCCGTGCTGGAGTCCGACGCCGAGGCAGACGAGGCCGAGGCGGTGGTGGACGGGGCTGGGCGTGAAGAAGCGCATCCAGGTGTGGTACATCGCGCGACTGCCTTCCTGGCCTGGTTGGTGCGGTGGTGCGGGTGGTGCGGGTGGTGCGGCTGGTGCGATGGGCACGAGGGGGTACCGGTGGTGCTCGCGGTCCGGTTGTCGCTGGTGAGGGTGCCGTGGGTGCTGCTGTCGCCGTGTCGTGGCCTCGTGGCGAAACGTCCAAACCGCCCTGATCTTTGTCCATGGACCGGCCCGCCGTCCAAGCGCGAGGGTGAGGAGTATGAGCGAGTTCGTGGTGGGTGACGAGGATTTCCTGCTCGACGGACAGCCGGTGCGGCTGCTGTCGGGTGCGCTGCACTACTTCCGGGTGCACGAGGAGCAGTGGGAGCACCGGATCGGGATGCTCCGGGCGATGGGCCTGAACTGCGTCGAGACGTACGTGCCGTGGAATCTGTACGAGCGGGAGCCGGGCCGGTACGGGGACGTGGAGGCGCTCGGCCGGTTCCTGGACGCGGTGGGGCGGGCCGGGATGCGGGCGATCGTGCGCCCGGGCCCGTACATCTGTGCCGAGTGGGAGAACGGCGGGCTGCCGCACTGGCTGACGGGCCGTCTGGGGCGGCGGGCGCGCACGCACGACGCGGAGTACCTGGAGCATGTGGAGCGCTGGTTCCGGCGGCTGCTGCCGCAGGTGGTGGAGCGGCAGATCGGCCGCGGCGGCCCGGTGCTCATGGTCCAGGTGGAGAACGAGTACGGCAGCTTCGGCACGGACACGGCGTATCTGACGTGGCTGCGGGATCTGCTCCTGGCGTGCGGCGTGGAGGTGCCGCTGTTCACGTCGGACGGCCCGGAGGACCACATGCTGACGGGCGGTTCGGTGCCGGGCGTGCTGGCGACGGCGAACTTCGGTTCGGGCGCGCGCAAGGGCTTCGAGACGCTGCGGCGGCACCAGCCGGACGGGCCGCTGATGTGCATGGAGTTCTGGTGCGGCTGGTTCGACCACTGGGGGCAGAAGCACGTGGGCCGGGCGGCGGACGACGCCGCTGACGCGCTGCGCGAGATCCTGGAGTGCGGGGCGTCGGTCAACATCTACATGGCGCACGGCGGGACGAACTTCGGCGGCTGGGCCGGGGCGAACCGGGACGGGGAGCTGCACCGGGGCGTGCTGCGGCCGACGGTGACCTCGTACGACTACGACGCGCCGGTCGACGAGGCGGGGCTGCCGACGGAGAAGTTCTGGCTGTTCCGCGACATCCTCGCGGAGTACGTGGAGGGTCCGCTGCCCAAGGTGCCGGAGCCGCCGGCGCGGATCGGGGCGCCGGCGGCGGGCGCGGTGGACGGCTGGGCGCCGTTGGCGAAGGTGCTGGAGGTCCTCGGTGACGAGGAGCGGTCGACGCCGGTGCCGCCGACCTTCGAGGAACTGGGCGTGGACCGGGGCGTGGTCCGCTACCGCGTGGACGTGCCGGGTCCGCGGCAGCCGTATCCGCTGGGCGTGACGGGGCTCTCGGATCTGGCCACGGTGTACGTGGACGGGGTCCTGGCCGGCGTCCTGGACGCGACGGGCACGACGGGCGCCCCCGGCATGGAGGACGGGGCGGACGCGGTGCTGCCCGAGCCGGTGGCGGGGCCCGCGGCGGTGGAGCTGTGGGTGGAGTCGCTGGGCCGGGTCAACTACGGCCCGCGGCAGGCGGAGCCGAAGGGGCTCACCGGCGGGGTGCTGCACGAGCGGCAGTATCTGCACGGCGTACGGTCCCAGGGCCTGCGGCTCGACGCGTTCGCGCCGGCGGCGGTGGCGCGGGTGCCGTTCGGGGCGGTGCCGGCGGCGTCGGAGCCCGGCTTGTTCCGTGCGGTCGTGGGCGTCCCCTCCCCCGGTGACGCGGCGCTGCGGCTGTCGGGGTGGACCCGCGGGTTCGTCTGGGTGAACGGGTTCTGCCTGGGCCGCTACTGGAACGCGGGCCCGCAGGACTCCCTGTTCGTGCCGGGTCCGGTGCTGCGCGCGGGCGCGAACGAGGTGTGGGTGCTGGAGCTGGCGGGGCCCGCGGAGGCCGGGGCCGGGGTGGAGCTGGCCTAGGGCGAGCCGGGCCCTGGCCGTCCCCCCGTACCACCGCCCGTACGGGGAGACGACGGTGCCCGGGGCCTGCGTGGCCCCGGGCACCGCTCGAAGACGTGCCGCCCGGGTGCGGGCGGTCGTGGTTACAGCGTGGCCGCGGCCGCCTTGATGTCGGCGGCGAAGGTGGACACCTCGCTGTAGACACCGGGGTAGTTGGGCCGGGCGCAGCCCTGACCCCAACTCACGATGCCGACCTGGATCCAGGCGCCGGCGTTGTCCTTGCGGAACATCGGGCCGCCGGAGTCGCCCTGGCAGGTGTCGGTGCCGCCCTGCGGGTAGCCGGCGCAGATCTCGTCACCGGGGATGAGGTCACTGCCGTACGCGGCCTGGCAGCTGGCGTCGGAGACGAACGGGACGGTCGCCTTGAGCAGGTAGCGCTGCTGCGCGCCGCCCTCGGTGGCGGCGCCCCAGCCGGCGATGGTGAAGGTGCCGTTGTTGTACGCGGTGGTGTCGGCGATCTTCAGGTTGGCCAGGCCGGTGACGGGCGAGGCGAGCTTGATGAGGGCCCAGTCCTTGCCGGCGCCGTTGTAGCCGGGCGCGCGGTAGACCTTGGTGGAGCGGACCTTGACGGCGCTGGCCGAGTTGAGGTCCACGACGCCGGCGGTGGCGGTGATGCTGGTGTTGTTGCCGGTCGCGCCGACGCAGTGCGCGGCGGTGAGGACGACCTGGGGGCTGATCAGGGAGCCGCCGCAGCCCATGGAGAGCCGGACCATCCACGGGAACTCGCCCTGGGCGGCGCGGGTGCCGCCGACGACGGGGTTCGGCGCGGCGGACGCCTGGGTGGGCTGGAGGCTGACGGCGGCGAGGACGACGGCACCGGCCGCGGCAAGCTTCTGCAGCGCGCTGACCAGTCTGTTCTTCTTCTGCTGCATGCGACTGCCTTCTTTCGTGGGGGGAATGACCTTGATGACATGTGCCCGTCAAGGCGTGTCCCGGATTATGAACAACGCCCGACAGCAGCCACAAGGTGGCCTTTTCGGCCAGATTCGCGGCGCCGGGAAGGGACCGGAGAGCCGCGAGACCGGGGGGAACGGGGAGGCCGGGGAGGCCGGAATGGTCTGCGCGGCCGGGGAGATCAAGGGGTGCGGGAGCCACGGGAGCGGCTTCGCGCTGCGGGGGCCGAGGGAGCAGCGGGGGCGGCCGGCGGAGTCGGTCGACAGGGAGGCGAGGAAGTGGGGAAGTGGGGAAGCGAGAAGGCGAGGAGGCGGAGGGGCGCGGGCGGGAGATCGGGCGGGCGGTGACGCGGGGCGGCGGCCGGCCGGCCGTACCCTGGACGGCAGGGGGTGGTCCGGCATGGCGAACGTGCCGCACAGCGATGCAGTCTCCCGCGTCGAGCACGGGTTCCCGCACCTCGACACGGTCCGATCCTCGATCACGGCCCTCTACCGGCGCCTCTCCCCCGACGGCGTACGCCGCTACGAGCGCAGTGTCCCGGTCACGGACGTCGCCGTCGGCCCCGCCGAGGACCCGCACACCGGCTCCGCCCGCGCCGCACGCGCCCTCGTCCGGCATCTGCGGCTGCCGGACGCCCCCACCCTGGTGACCTTCCGGACGATGGAGCACGCGGCGAGCGTCGACCCGGCCGCGGGCCCCGCGTACGCCGTCGAGCTGAACGAACGCTTCCGCACCCACCGCGGCGACATCGGCGCCGCGCTCGCCCACGAGATGACCCACGTCCTGCTGCACCGGCTCGGCCTGTCGTTCCCCACGACCGCCGGGAACGAGATCCTCACCGACGTCGTCACCACCTACCTCGGCGCGGGCTGGCTGCTGCTCGACGCGTTCCGGCAGGACGGCATGTCCAGCCAGAAGCTCGGCTATCTGACGCCGGAGGAGTTCGGCTACGTCCTCGCCAAGCGGGCCGAGGTGTTCGGCGAGGACCCGTCGCCGTGGTTCACCAGCGCGGTCGCGTACGACGCGTGGGTACGGGGCCGGGCGGAGGCCGCGCGCGACTGGCGGCGCGCGCCGCTGGCCGGCGCGAGCTGGGCCGCCCGGCGCCGCGCCCGGGCGGCCGGCGGGGACCGGGTCCTCGCCTGCCCGGTCTGCGCGCAGCGGCTGCGGATCCCGGACGGCGGCGGGGACGAGGGCCGGCACAGGGGGCTCGGCGGCGGACACGGCGGGCTCGGCGGCGGGCTCGGCGGCGGACGGGGCGTCAAGGCCCGGTGCGGAGTGTGCCGTACGGTCCTGGAGTGCGCCCTTTAGCGAGGTGCGGCGCCCTGCCCCGGCGGGCGAGAATCGGCCCATGAGCACGTTGTTCGACGCGATGTGGGCCGGAGACGACGCGGTGGTACGGGCCCTGCGGGACGGCGCCGACCCCGAGGGACGGTCCGGCGAAGGCGAGACCCCGCTGTACCAGGCGTCCGTCCAGAACCGCCCGGCCGCCGTCCGCCTCCTGCTCGCCGCCGGCGCCGATCCGGGGCGGGCGAGCGGGACGGACGCCGTGGACCTGCCGCTGTGCGGGGCGGCGTGCGGCGGGCACGCCGAGGTCGTCCGGGCGCTCCTCGCGGCGGGCGCGGCGCCGGACCAGGAGGAGGAGTTCGGGTACACCGCGCTGGCCTGGGCCGTCCGGCTCGGGCATACGGAGGTGGCGCGGGAGCTGCTCGCGGCCGGTGCCGATCCCGGCCGGCCCGGCCCGGACGGGCTCGCTCCGCTGACCGCGGCCGCCCGGCGCGGCTCGCCCTCCCTGGTGCGGGCCCTGCTGGAGTACGGCGCGGGGCGCGACCGCCGGGCGGCGGCCGGGGCGCTGGACGAGGCCCGGCGGTGGATCGGCGTCGACATGGCGGCGGTGCTGCGGCGCGGGCTCCTCGACGGCGGGGACGGGGGCGGGGGCGCCGGGGACACCTACGAGGCGGTGGTGCGGCGGGTGCCCGAGGACGGCGGGATCACGGTGGTGGTCGAGCTGCTGCGGGCGGACGGCGCTCCGGGGCGGGGCGACGAGCGGCAGACCGGGCACGCCGCGATCGCGACCCTCCTTGAGGGCACGCTGGGGCTGCCCGTGATGCCGGAGGAGCTGGCCGGGCGGGCGCTGCGCTGCGGCGACCCGGAGCAGGAGGACTGGACGACGGCGGTCGCCGCGCTCACGGAACGCGCCGGCGCCGCCGACCCGGCCGGTTCCTCCGGCACGTCGGTGGTGTCGGCCGCCGCCACCGGCTGGTGCGCGGATCCGGAGCCGCTGCGCCGGGCGTTCGGCGCCCGGGTGCTGGGCGCGCTGCCGGGCGGCGGGGCGGATGCGGTGGAGGTGCTGCGCGGGCTGGCGGCGCGGTGCGCGGAGGCGTACCGGTCGGCGGACGCGCGGGCTCTCGGCGCGCGGGAGCCCGCGCTGTCCGCGGTCGTCGCGCTGGGGCGGCTCGCGGACCCCGGCGCCGTACCGGAGCTGCTGGGTCTCGCCGGACATCCCGATCCGGAGGTGCGGCAGCAGGTAGGGGCGGCACTGGCCGGGCTCGTGCCCGGCGGGGACGCGGTGGCGACCGGTGTCCTCGTCCGGCTGAGCCGCGACCCCGTACCGCGGGTGCGCGACTGGGCCACGCTGGCGCTCGCCGAACTCCCCGACGACACGCCCGTGGTGCGGGACGCGCTCGCGGCGCGGCTCGCCGACCCGGATCCGGAGACGTCCGCAGAGGCGGCGCGCGGTCTGGCCCTGCGTCAGGATCCGCGCGCGGTCGAGGCGTTGGCGGCGATCCTCGCGGACGGCGACACCGAGGGTCCGGCGCGGGAGACGGCACTGGCGGCGCTCGACCACCTCGCGGATCCCCGGGTCCGCACCCGCCTGGAGTGGACTCTGCCGCGCGGCCGCTGAACCGGGCCCCGGAGCGCTTCCGACCGCCCCGCCCCGGGCGCACCCGCCATCGAACTGTCGTATCGCGTCGTCGAGTTGATCCGTCGGATCATCGGCGTCCGACAGATCTTGTGCATATGACATGTGCACGCCATGATGATGCCCGCAGCGAGAATCTACTCGCATAGATCCCCTGCCGGACCCGGAATTCCGCATCTCTTTCCGGGTCTGTTTCGTGTCACCCCGTTCCGCCTCCGCCATCCGGCGGCCCGCACCCCCCACACACGCCCCCGACCGCTCCCAGCCAGGAGGATCGAGCCCGTGAGACCTCGTCACACCCGACGGCGCGGCACCCTCACCGCGACCGCGGCCACCCTGGTCGCGCTCTGCGCGGCCCAGACCCTGTCCGTCGCCTCCGCCGCCACCGCGGCGCCGGCCCCGGACCGGGCGGCCGCCGCCGCGGCCCACTCCCGCACCGCCACCCAGGCCGCCGTGACCTCCGCCCAGGAGCGGGCGGCCAAGGCCGTCGCGCGTTCGCTCGGCGACGCGTCCTGGAACAAGAGCCTGCGCGCGGCCGCCCTGAAGTCGGCCGAGGTGCCCGTCGCCGAGCGGGCGACCGGCAGCCTCAAGGCCCAGCTCGCCGCCGCCGACCAGGACATCGTCAAGGCCAAGGGCCTGGACGCGAAGACGGGTTCGCTGCTCCGGCTGCGCCTCGGCGACGCGTCCATGCGCGCCGCCCTCGAAGCCGGGACGGCCCCGTGGGTCGCCGCCGCCGTCTCCGACGACGACCTGACCACCGTCACCGCGTACGACAGCCAGGGCGTCGCCCACCAGCTGTCCGCCGACAAGGCGCCCACGCGGCCGGTGTACGTCATCGATGTCGACGGCGACAAGGCCCTCGCCGCCGGACTCGACGTCATGCGCGAGGAGTTCAACAAGGCGGGCGTCCCCTCCGCCGGCCCCGGGGCCGTGAACACCACGCCCCAGAGCCAGGCCCAGGTCCCGGCCGCCAAGCAGCCGGCCGGCGTCGCCGCGGCCGCCACCGCGGGCTACTGGAGCACGAAGATCACGGCCGTCCACCTCAACAACGACGAGGAGCCCTGGATCAAGGGCGGCGCCGAGATCTACAGCCTCGTCAGCGGCTTCGGCCTGGACGGCAAGGTCCGCGTCGACCCGGTCACCATGCCGTACATCAAGGACGACGGCGTCGTCTACCGCCCGAACCAGCTGCTGGTCAACTGGTCGAGCTACAAGTACAACCTCGCCGACGTCGTGATGATGGAGGAGGACGGCAGCACCAACTACCGCGACCTCGCCAAGGCCGTCGCCGGCATCCTGCTGACCATCACCGACCAGGGCGCGTACATCCCGCTGGTGAACGCGATCCTGGACGCCATCCCGGACTCCTGGTGGACCGACGACCCGGACTACGTCGAGTCCTGGTACACCCTGGCCCAGCAGAGCAAGGGCACCCTCTACGGCGCCCGCGGCAACGGCTACATGACCGTCGAGCCGTACTTCGTCCAGCAGTTCTGACACCCGCGCGTACGCACGCACGCGCACACGGGCGGGCGCGGCGGCGCCCGAACGGGGCCCGCGGAGAGGGTAGTTCTCCGCGGGCCCCTTCGCGTCTCCCGACTCCCCGGCCGCTTGGGGTCGTTCGGCCGCTCGACCGATCGACCGATCGACCGCTCGGCCGTCGGGTCAGGCGCCGTAGACGGGACCGGGCGGGGTGGCGGAGGCGAGCAGCTTCAGGGCGGTCTCGCCCGCCTCCGCGGGGGTCCAGCGGGTGCCCTTGTCGGCGGTGGGGCCGGCCTGCCAGCCCTCCATGACGGTCAGCCGCCCGCCCTCGGCCTCGAAGATCCGGCCGGTGACCCCGGCCGAGGCCGCCGAGCCGAGCCAGACGACCAGCGGCGAGACGTCCTCGGGCAGCGCGGCCAGGTCCCCGTAGGCCCGCTCGGTCATCCGGGTCCGGGCGGCCGGGGCGATGGCGTTGACCTGGACGCCGTAGCGGGCCAGTTCGGCCGCCGCGACGAGGGTCAGGCCGACGATCCCGGCCTTGGCCGCGGCGTAGTTCGCCTGCCCGACGCTGCCCAACAGCCCTGCTCCTGACGTGGTGTTGACGACGCGTCCGACGACCTCGCGGCCCTCCTTCGTTTCCGTGCGCCAGTACGCGGCCGCGTGCCGAAGCGGCAGGAAGTGGCCCTTCACGTGGACCCGCAGCACCGCGTCGAAGTCGGTCTCGGTGAGGTTGACGAGCATCCGGTCCCGCAGGAAGCCCGCGTTGTTGACGAGGGTGTCGAGCCGCCCGTACGTCTCCAGGGCGATCCGCACGAGGGTCGCCGCGCCCTGCTCGCTCGCGATGTCGCCGCCGTGCGCGACGGCCTCGCCGCCCGCCGCCCGGATCTCGGCGACCACGTCGGCCGCCGCGCCGCCGCCCGAGACCCGGCCGTCGAGGCCGACGTCCAGGTCGTTGACGACGACCTTCGCGCCCTCGGCGGCGAAGGCCAGGGCATGGGCGCGGCCGAGTCCGCGTCCGCCGCCGGTCACGATCACCACGCGTTCGTCGCACAGACCCATCTCAGTTCTCCTTGTCCACTTGGGTGTCGGAAGTGCCGGAAGCGTCGGCGGTCGCCGCGGCCAGGAACGCGGGGCGTTCGCCGCCCCCGTGCAGCAGCAGCGAGGCGCCGGAGATGTAGGCCGCCCGGTCGGAGGCGAGGAAGACCGCGGCCTCGCCGGCGTCGGACGGTTCGGCGAGCCGGCCGAGCGGGACGGTGCGGCCGACGGCGGCCAGGCCGTCGGCGTCTCCGTAGTGCAGGTGGGACAGTTCGGTACGGACCATGCCCAGGACGAGGGTGTTCACGCGGACTTCGGGGGCCCATTCGACGGCCATCGAGCGGGCCAGGTTCTCCAGTCCGGCCTTGGCGGCGCCGTACGCGGCGGTGCCGGGCGAGGGGCGCGTACCGCTGACGCTGCCGATCATGACGACGCTGCCCCGGGCGGCCCGCAGCAGCGGGTACGCGGCGAGGGACGCGGCCATCGGGGCGAGCAGGTTCAACTCGACGATCCGGGCGTGCCGTTGGGCATCCGTTCCGTCGGCGCCGCCGCCGAGGGGGCGGTACGGGGTGCCGCCGGCGTTGTTGACGAGGGTGTCGAGCCGCCCGTACCGCTCGGTGACGCGGGCGAGGAGACCGGTCACCTCGTCCGGGCGGCGCAGGTCGACGGGGTGGTACGCGGCCGCGCGGCCGGCCTCCGCGACCGGGGCGTCCGGGGGCCTGCGGGCGCAGACGACGACCTCGGCCCCGGCCCGCAGGAAGGCCCGGGCGATGCCCGCGCCGACCCCGCGGGTGCCGCCGGTGACGACGGCGACCCTCCCCTCCAGCTCCATCGGCTGCTACCTTCCTCTCAGCGTTACCTAACAAACGTTTGGTGGAAAGGTAGCCGATCCGCTCATGAGTGTCTCCACCTCCCGCCCACGTCCGGGCGTCACTGTCGTCACCGTCGACTTCCCCCCCGTCAACGCCCTTCCCGTGCGCGGCTGGTACGCGCTCGCCGACGCCGTCCGGGCCGCCGGGCGCGATCCGGAGACGCGCTGCGTCGTGCTCGCCGCCGAGGGCCGCGGTTTCAACGCGGGGGTGGACATCAAGGAGTTGCAGCGCGATCCGGGTCACGACGCGCTCATCGGCGTCAACCACGGCTGCGCGGCGGCGTTCGCCGCCGTCTACGACTGCGAGGTGCCGGTGGTCGCGGCGGTCGGCGGCTTCTGCCTGGGCGGGGGCGTCGGGCTCGTCGGCAACGCGGACGCGATCGTGGCCGCCGACGACGCGGTCTTCGGGCTGCCGGAACTCGACCGGGGCGCGCTCGGCGCCGCCACCCATCTCGCCCGGCTGGTCCCCCAGCATCTGATGCGCGCGCTCTACTACACCTCGCGCACGGCGACCGCGCACGAGCTGCACGCCCACGGTTCGGTCTGGCGGGTGGTCCCGCGCGACGAACTACTCCTCTCGGCCCTGGAGTTGGCGGAGGAGATCGCGGCGAAGGACGGCACGCTGCTGCGGCTCGCCAAGGCCGCTCTCAACGGCATCGACCCGGTCGACGTCCGCCGCAGCTACCGCTTCGAGCAGGGATTCACCTTCGAGGCGAACCTGGGCGGGGTCGCCGACCGCGTCCGCGCCGGCTTCGGCACCTCCGAGGCGAAGGCGACGACGAAGGAGGCACAGGAATGACGGGGATGACGGGCGGGGCGGAGGCGACGGACGGGGCGAGTGTGCCGGGTGGGGCCGGCGGGGCGGAGGCGACGGACAGGACGGACGGGGCGGACGGGGCGGACGGGGCGGGCATGACCGGCAAGGTCCTGACGCCCGACGAGGTGGCGGGGCGACTGCGGTCCGGGATGACGGTCGGAATCGGCGGCTGGGGGTCCCGGCGCAAGCCGATGGCCCTGGTGAGAGCGGTGCTCCGGGCCGGGATCGGTGATCTCACGGTGGTGTCGTACGGCGGTCCCGATGTCGGCATGCTGGCCGCCGCCGGCCGGATCCGCCGGCTCGTCGCCCCCTTCGCCACCCTCGACTCGATCCCCCTCGAACCCCACTTCCGGGCCGCCCGCGAGCGCGGCACCCTCGAACTGACCGAGCTGGACGAGGCGATGTTCATGTGGGGCCTGCACGCGGCCGCCAACCGGCTGCCCTTCCTGCCGGTGCGGGCGGGCCTCGGTTCCGACGTCATGCGGGTCAACCCCGGGCTGCGGACGGTGCGTTCCCCGTACGAGGACGGCGAGGAGTTCGTCGCCGTGCCCGCGCTGCGGCTGGACGCCGCGCTCGTCCACCTCGACCGCGCCGACCGGTACGGCAACGGCAGGTATCTCGGGCCCGACCCGTACTTCGACGACCTGTTCTGCGAGGCCGCCGACACCGCGTACGTCTCCTGCGAGCGGCTGGTCGACGGCTTCGGCCCGGACACCGTCCCGCAGACCCTGCTGGTCTCCCGGCACAGCGTCACCGGTGTCGTCGAGGCCCCGAACGGGGCGCACTTCACGTCCGCGGCGCCCGATCACGCGCGCGACGAGGCGTTCCAGAAGCTGTACGCGACCACCCCCTGGCCCGCGTTCGCCGAGCGCTTCCTGTCCGGCAAGAGCGAGGACGACTACCAGGCCGCCGTCCGCGCCTGGCACGAGGAGCGGACCGCCGGCGAGGACACGGAGGAACGGGCATGACGACGCACACGCCGCACACCCCACCGGAGACCGCCACCCGGGCCGAGTACTGCGTGGTCGCCTGCGCCGAGGCGTGGCGCGGCGACGGCGAGGTACTGGCCAGCCCCATGGGCCTGGTCCCGGCCCTCGGCGCCCGGCTCGCGAAGCGGACCTTCGCCCCGGAGCTGCTGCTCACCGACGGCGAGGCGACCCTGGTCGGCCTCGACGGGCGGCCCGAGGGCTGGCTGCCGTACCGCAGGCATCTGACGATGGTGACCGGAGGCCGGCGGCACGTGATGATGGGCGCCAGCCAGATCGACCGGTACGGCAACCAGAACATCTCCTGCATCGGCGACTGGAACCGGCCCGCCCGGCAGCTCCTCGGGGTGCGCGGCGCTCCCGTGAACACCCTGAACAATCCGGTGAGTTACTGGATCCCCCGGCACTCGACCCGGGTGTTCGTGGAGCGTGTCGACATGATCTGCGGTGTCGGCTACGACCACGCCGTCGGCCCGTACCACCGGCTCCCCCGCGTCGTCACCGACCTCGCCGTGCTCGACTTCGCGACGCCCGACCACCGGATGCGGCTCGCCTCCGTGCACCCGGGCGTCACGGTGGCGGAGGTGCGGGCCGCGACCGGTTTCGCGCTCGCCGTCGACGGCCCGGACGAGGAGGTGCCGGTCACCCGTACGCCGAGCGCCGCCGAACTGCGGCTGATCCGCGAGGTCCTGGACCCCGCCGGGCTGCGCGAGCGCGAGGTGAAGCCCCGGTGAGGACGGCCCTGACCGAGCTGACCGGCGTGCGGCACCCGATCGTGCAGACCGGCATGGGCTGGGTCGCCGGCCCGCGTCTGGTGTCCGCCACCGCGAACGCCGGCGCCCTCGGCATCCTCGCCTCCGCCACCATGACCACCGGCCAACTCCGGTCGGCGGTACGGGAGGTGAGGTCCCGCACCGACCGGCCCTTCGGGGTCAACCTTCGGGCGGACGCGGGCGACGCGCGCGAACGGGTCCGGATCATCGTCGACGAGGGTGTCCGGGTGGCGTCCTTCGCCCTCGCGCCGTCGCGGGAGCTGATCGCCGAACTGAAGGACGCCGGAGTCGTCGTCATCCCGTCGGTCGGGGCGCGCCGGCACGCGGAGAAGGTCGCCGCCTGGGGCGCGGACGCGGTGGTCGTCCAGGGCGGCGAGGGTGGCGGGCACACCGGGGAGGTGGCGACGACCGTGCTGCTGCCGCAGGTGGTGGACGCCGTCGGCATCCCGGTGATCGCGGCGGGCGGCTTCCACGACGGCCGCGGTCTGGTCGCCGCCCTCTCCTACGGGGCGGCGGGCGTCGCGATGGGCACCCGTTTCCTGCTCACCTCGGACTCGACGGTCCCCGACGCCGTGAAGGCCCGCTATCTGGCGGCGGCACCCCGGGACGCGCTCGTCACCACCGCCGTCGACGGCCTGCCGCACCGGATGCTGCGCACCGAGATGGTCGACGCCCTCGAACACGCGGGCCGACTACGGGCGTTGGCGCAGGCGGTACGCCGGGCGGCCGGCTTCCGGAGGCTGTCCGGCCTGTCCTGGCCGGCGATGATCCGCGACGGCCGGGCCCTGCGGCACGGCAAGGACCTGTCCTGGAGCCAGGTCCTGCTCGCCGCGAACACCCCGATGCTCCTGAAGGCGGCTCTGGTCGAGGGCCGCACCGATCTGGGCGTGATGGCCTCGGGCCAGGTCGCCGGGATCATCGACGACCTGCCGAGCTGCCAGGAGCTGGTGGACCGCGTCATGACGGAGGCGGACCGGGTGCTCCGCACCCTGCCCGCACCTTAGGGACCGTCAGACACCGGATCGGCGGCTCGCGAGTTGCGAGGCCGCCGGTTCTGCATGAGACTGTTCTCAGGGTCCTCCCCAGATCACCTCAAATTCCCTCGTTCGTTCCTGACGAGGCGGGGTGGGACGATGTATATCGACTTGAATCATTTTCTCTGCGGGCGACGTTGGCTGTTACGCACGTTCCCGTTTCCTCACGTTCTTGCGGATGATGTTTTCACTCCTGCACTGCACAGACAATTAGCGGACGAGTTCCGTGACCTCCTCCGCGCTTCCGGCGGGCATGAGTTCGAGCGGAAGATGCGCGGCTTCGAGGCGACGGGGCATGGGTTCCGACCAGGGTATCGCGGGGCCTTCGACGTCTTCTTCTCCAATGAATTCCGGCAGTTGATCTCGACTGTCTTCGACACATCCCTCACCTTCGACGTGGACGCCGGGCTGCATCATCACGAACCGGATGCCCGAAGTGGGCATATCCACAACGACCTCAATCCGGGCTGGTTCCCGGCTCGGGCGGCCGACGCTTCGCCCGAGGAGGCGATGAATCTCTCGGATCCGTCGCGCTGCGACTACCGGAACGGAAAGATCAGGAAATCCGGCGTGGAGGGAGTGGAGCGGGTACGCGCCGTGGCGCTCCTCTATTACCTCAACAACGGGCCATGGATTCCTGGCAACGGGGGCGAGACCGGGCTTTATCTCGACAGGACATTACCCGTCCTTGAACCTACGCTACTGGTTCCCCCGAAGGAGAACTCGCTCTTCGCCTTCGAGTGCACGCCTCGCTCCTTCCACACCTATCTGGAAAGTCGCGTACCGCGCAACTCCCTGATCATGTGGTGGCACCGCCCCAAGGAGGACGCGGTCGCCCGGTGGGGCGAGAAGGCGATCGTGGCCTGGCAGGGAGGGCAGCGGACATGACCGACCGGAAATCCGCGGCCACGGATGACGCGAGGGTGTGCCTGTTACTGGGCGCCGGAGGGCGGCTCGGGCGGAACTTCTGCCGCTACCTCGGTACGCGCTATCGCATCGCCGCCGTGTACCGCACCGCCGGCGACGCCGATGCCGTACGACGCCAGGAGCGAGTGATCGATCCGCTGGTCCCGGACCGCCCGCCCCCGGAGCCGCGTACGTACTTCTATCCGATCGTGGCCGACCTGGCCGATCCGTACAGCGCCAAGCGCGTCGCCGAACTCGCCCTCGCGGCCTTCGGTCACATCGATCTCGTCGTCAACGCCGCCGTGCACTACGACTTGGGCCCCGGCACCTCGACCGAGTTCCTCGAACGCCTCCCCTATCAGCTGGTCATCAATGTCGTACGGCCGCTCCAGGTGGCCGTGGAAGTCTACCGGCAGTCCTGGCAGGCGACTCCGGAGGAGAATCGACGCAACCGACGGAATGTCATCAATCTTTCCTCGGTCGCCGCGTTCAACCTGTACCCCGATTCCGGCCGGCTCGGCTACAGCGCATGCAAGGCCGCCCTCACGATGGCAAGCCGCCATCTGGCGTCGGAACTCGAACCGGCGGGAATCCGGGTCAACGCCCTCGCCCCCAATACTTTCCCTGGAATCGTCAGTGTCCAACAGGTACTTGCCGCACTGTGCGATCTGGACTCCGGATCCACCACCGGCGAGGTCCGCGTGGTCGATCGCGATCCGACCGACAGCATCCGAAGAGAAGAGACGAAAAAGAAGGGAGACTCCGCGCCATGTCGAACGGGACCGTAACACTGTTCCAAGCTCCCATTCCGGAAGGCCAGGCGCAAGCGATACAGAATCAACTGAGTCAGGCCGGTCAGCTCTCCAATCAGATCAAGACAGCTGTGCAAGGAGCCACCAATCCACAGGTCCTGGACATCGGGACGGCTTTCTCGAACGTACTGAGTTCGATTTCCCAAGGGAACTCGATCCAGGATGTGAAGGGTCACGTCCAGGATCTGCAGAGTTCACTCGCGAAGAGCGGGAATGTCCTCGCCGTCGCGGCATCCGGGGTACTTCAGCACGCGATCAACGCGGAAACCGCGGCCGAGCAGGCAGCCGACGCCTTTGGCAAGATCGACATCGGCAGCACGTCGACCATCACCGACGCGCTGAACGCCTTGGTGAACCTGTTCGTCGCGATTGCCCGCGTGGCCGCCGACGTGGGCGCCGCCCTGCTGGGCGGGCCTGCCGGAGTGGCGGTGGTAACAGCCATCAACAGCGTGGAATCCACCATGCAGCAGTCGGCCCAGACGGTGACCACTGTCGCGAACACCATCGAGGCTCAGAATCAGGATGAACCTGGGCCTGGTCCGGACGGACCGGACGGACCAGACGGACCGGACGGACCGGACGGACCAGACGGACCAGATGGACCGGACGGTCCAGACGGACCCGAACCCGGACCTGACCCAGGACCCGACCCAGGGCCCGACCCCGGACCTGACCCCGGCCCAGACCCGGGACCCGAACCCGGACTCGAACCCGGTGAACCCGGTGAACCCGGTGAACCCGGTGAACCCGGTGAACCCGGTGAACCCGGTGAACCCGGTGAACCCGGTGAACCCGGCGAGCCCGGCGAACCTGGCGAACCTGGCGAACCTGGCGAACCCGGTCCAGGCGATCCCGGCCCCGGCGAGCCGGGCTTCGAGATCAAGGCGCGGGAAGAGTAAGTCGCCCCTCTGGAAACGGAGATCGAATCCGATGGGGCGAAGAAAGGGGAAGCCATGAGTTTCGAGAGTGAGTTCACGTCCTGCATGCACGGCTCCGGCTTGCCGACTCCCGCCGAAGCGGTGACCTCTGCCGGCGAGGTCTTCCACTTCCTCGATGAACTCCACAACGCCGCCGAGCTCGCCGGAGGGACCGAGGTCACGCTCGGCGCGCTGGAAGCGGCGGGGTTCGCGGGGCTCGGCACCCTCGCCGCGGACGCGGCGGCCGTCACGGCAGCCGCCTACGCCGGCGCGGTGGCCGGGTGTGTGATCGGAGCGACCGGAAGCACCGTCTGGGATCTGCTGGCGCAGGCGGACACCAGCCAGGCCGTGGTCGGCGATGTCGTCGCGGCGGCCAATGACGCCGGAGTCGAGGTGCCATCCAAGTTCCAGGAGGAGGTCGCGTGACGACCGACGGACGAGGGCTGCCACCCATCGGCGGTGGCCCTCGTCGGTCATCAGGCCTCGCGCTCGACTCGCGGAGGGGCGCGTTCAGGTATGCCCCGAACCCGGCCGGACATTCAGCGGGAAGAGACAGCGGGAAGAGACGAGAGAGAAGGGCGGCTCCGCGACATGTCGAACGGAAATGGCAGCGTGACGCTGTTCCGGATGCCCGTACCCGGGCTCCAGGGACAGCCCATCCAGGAGCGCCTGAAGCAGGCCGGCCAGCTCTCCGAGCAGATCGGATCGGCCGCCCAAGGCGTCACCGATCCACCAAGTTCCGCCATCGGGAAGGCTTTTTCGAACGTATTGAGTTCCATTGCCCAAGACCATTCGATGCAGGACGTGGAAGGGAGCGTCCAGGATCTGCAAGGCGCGCTCACGGCGAGCGGAGACATTCTCGCCGGCGGGGCCACCGAGATACTCCAGCATGCGAGAGACACGGAGACCGCGGCCGCGAACGCGGTCCACGCGTTCGACGACACCGCCCTCGGAGCGCCTGTCACCGACGCGCTGAACGCGTTGGAGGACCTGTTCGTCGAGATAGGCCGCGTGGCCGGAGAGGTGAGTGCCGCCTTGCCGGCCGTCCCCACCGGCGCGGCACTGATCACGGCCATCGACAGCGTGGGCACCGCCATGCGGCAATCGGCCCAGGTGGTGTACCAGGCCGTGGACATGATCGAGTCCGGGGGCGTTCCCGAGCCGGGTGAGGCTGACGAACCCGGTATCCCCGGCCCGGCCGGCCCGGCACCGTCCCAGGCGAACCGACCTGGACCCGGAGGAGCGTGAGGAGGAAGCAAGATCAGCGGTGGTGGGCCCCGGCCTCACAGCCGCTCGATGATCGTCACGTTCGCCTGGCCGCCGCCCTCGCACATCGTCTGGAGGCCGTAGCGGCCGCCCGTGCGTTCGAGTTCGTTCAGCAGGGTCGTCATCAGCCGGACGCCGGTCGCGCCGAGCGGGTGGCCGAGGGCGATGGCGCCGCCGTTGACGTTGACGCGTTCCGGGTCGGTGCCGGTCTCCTTGAGCCAGGCGAGGACGACCGGCGCGAACGCCTCGTTGATCTCGACCAGGTCGATGGCGTCCATCGTCAGCCCGGTCTTCTTCAGGGCGTGCGCGGTCGCCGGTATCGGCGCGGACAGCATCCGGATCGGGTCCTCGCCGCGTACGGAGAGGTGGTGGATCCGGGCCCGCGGGGTCAGCCCGTGGACGCGGACCGCCCGCTCGCTCGCGATGAGCATCGCGGCGGCGCCGTCGGACACCTGGGAGGAGCAGGCGGCGGTGATGGTGCCGCCTTCGACGACCGGCTTCAGCCCGGCCATCTTCTCCAGGCTGGTGTCGCGGCGCGGCCCCTCGTCCGCGGCGACGTCCCCGTACGGCTCGGTCTCGCGCGCGAACCGGCCCTCGTCGATCGCGCGGATCGCTCGCTGGTGCGAGCGCAGGGCGAACTCCTCCTGGTCGCGGCGGGTGATACCCCACTGGGCGGCGATCAGTTCGGCGCCGTGGAACTGGTTGACGGGCGCGTCCCCGTACCGGGCGCGCCAGCCCTCGGAGCCGGCGTACGGGCCCTGGGTGAGGCCCAGCGGTTCGGCGGCCTGCCGGGAGGCGAAGGCGATCGGGATCATTGTCATGTTCTGGGTGCCGCCCGCGACCACCAGGTCCTGGGTGCCGGAGAGCACGCCCTGGGCGGCGAAGTGCACGGCCTGCTGGGAGGAGCCGCACTGCCGGTCGATCGTGACGCCGGGGACTTCCTCGGGCAGCCCGGCGGCCAGCCAGCAGGTGCGGGCGATGTCGCCGGCCTGCGGGCCGACGGTGTCGAGGCAGCCGAAGACGACGTCCTCGACGGCGGCCGGGTCGATGCCGGTGCGCCGGACCAGGGCGGTCAGGACGTGGGCGCCAAGGTCGGCCGGGTGGACGGCGCCGAGGCCGCCCCTGCGGCGGCCCACCGGGGTGCGGACCGCGTCGACGATGTAGGCCTCGGCCATGACTGTTCCTCCTGGCTCCTGCGCGGGTGAGGGCTGTCGGGGCTGCTAGGTGATGCGTACGGCGATCCCGTCGAGCACCATCGACAGGTACTGGCGGGCGATCTCCTCCGGGCTGTGCTGTCCGCCCGGGCGGTACCAGCTCGCGGCGACCCACACGGTGTCGCGGACGAAGCGGTAGGTGAGTCGGATGTCGAGGTCGGCGCGGAAGACGCCGGCGGCGACACCGCGCTCCAGGGTGCCGAGCCAGGCCTGTTCGAATCTGACCTGGGATTCGGTGAGGTAGTGGAAGCGGGGCTGGTCGGTGAGGTGGCGGGCCTCCCGCTGGTAGATCGCGACGGCGGCGCGGTGCCGGTCGATCTCGCGGAAGGACTCGGTGACGAGGGCCTCGATGGTCTCCCGCGGGCCGAGGCCGGCGGCGAGGACGGCGTCGTAGCCGTCCCACAGCTCGGTGAGGAAGGTCGAGAGGATCTCGTCGAGCATCGATTCCTTGGAATCGAAGTGGTAGTAGAGGCTGCCGGCGAGCATGCCCGCCGCGTCGGCGATCTGGCGGACGGTGGTGGCGTTGTACCCCTGGGCGGCGAACACGTCGGCGGCGGTGCCGAGGAGTTCTCCGCGCCGCGCGGGCGGGGTGGGCGTCACCTGCGTCTTCTTCTTCGTGGCCGGCGTCTTGGCCGGGGTCGTGGATGGCACACGTCCATTCTCGCGCCATGCCTCGCTAGGGCCTTTCTTTTGGGTCAGGCTGGGTCAGGGAGCGGGGTCCGGTGCGTGTGATCGCAAGGCGGAGGAGGGAGACAACGCGGTGGGGGTACCTCCCGTGCCCGAAGGGCTACGGGGGAGTTGGCGACTGACGACAACGCGGCGTGGGGGCACCTCCCGTGCCCGGAGGGCTACGGGGGAGCGCGTGCCGGGGCACGCGAGCCCAGCAAGATCCAAAGGAAAGGCCCTAAGCCCGTTGACTGCTGACGGAGACCGTCTCGCCGGTCAGGTACGACGTGTAGTCGCTGGCGAGCAGGACGATGACGTTGGCGACCTCCCAGGGTTCGGCGTACCGGCCGAACGCCTCGCGCGCGGTCAGTTCCTCCAGGAGCGCGGCGGAGGTGACCTTGACCAGGTGGGGGTGCATGGCGAGGGAGGGGGCGACGGCGTTGACGCGGACGCCGTACGCGGCGGCCTCGACGGCGGCGCAGCGGGTCAGGGCCATCACGCCGGCCTTGGCGGCGGCGTAGTGGGCCTGGCCGGCCTGGGCGCGCCAGCCGACGACGGAGGCGTTGTTGACGATCACGCCGGGGTGGTCGGTGTCGCGGAAGTGGCGCAGGGCGGCGCGGGTGCAGCGGAAGGTGCCGGTGAGGGTGACGTCGAGGACGCGGTGCCACTGGTCGTCGGTCATGTCGGCGAGGTCGGCGGTGCCGCCGAGGCCGGCGTTGTGGACGAGGACGTCGAGGCGGCCGTGGAGCCGTACGGCCGTGTCGTACAGAGCCTGGACCTGGGTCTCGTCGGTGACGTCGCAGGGCTGGGCGGCGACCCGGTCGGCGCCGAACTCGGTGGCCAGCGCGGTCTCGGTCTCCTTCAGGCGGCGGGTGTGGGCGTCGCTGACGAGGACGCGGGCTCCTTCCTCCAGGAGGCGGCGGGCGGTGGCGCCGCCGATCCCGGCGCCGGCGGCGGCGGTGACGACGGCGGTGCGGCCGGCGAGCAGCCCGTGCCCGGGGACGTACGGCGGGGGCGGTACGGGGGTACGGGGCGGGGGCGGCGTACGGGAGGTCATGGGCGCGGCTCCTTCGGGAGGCCGAGTACCCGCTCGGCGAGGAGGGTGCGCTGGATCTCGCTGGATCCGGCGTAGATGGTGTCGGCGCGGGAGAAGAGGAACAGCCGCTGCCAGTCGTCGAGTTCGTACGCGCCGGGGTTCCCGTACAAGCCGGGGTCGGCGTACGCGCCGGAGCCTGGCGTGCCGGAGCCCGGCGTGGCGGTCAGGGTGGCGGCCGGTCCGCGGACGCGCAGGGCGAGTTCGCCGAGGTCGCGGTGCCAGTGGGACCAGGCGAGCTTGGTGAGGGAGGGGTCGGCACCGCACAGGGCGTGGGCGCGCAGGGTGCGCAGTCCGGCCCAGGCGCGGACGAGCCGGTCGTGGACGAGCGGGTCGGCGGCGGCGCCGTTGGCGCGGGCGAGGGCGGTGAGGGCGTCGAGTTCGCGGCGGAAGCCGACCTGCTGGCCGAGGGTGGAGACGCCGCGTTCGTAGCCGAGGGTGGCCAGGGCGATGCGCCAGCCGTCGCCGGGGGCGCCGACGACGTGGCCGGCCGGGGTGCGGGCGCCGTCGAAGAAGACCTCGTTGAACTCGCTGGTGCCGGTGAGCTGGGTGATGGGCCGGATGGTGACGCCGGGCTGGTCGAGCGGGACGAGGAGGTAGGACAGTCCGGTGTGCGGGCGGGTGCCGGGGGCGCGGGGGGTGGTGCGGGCGAGGACGAAGCACCACTGGGCGTGGTGGGCGAGCGAGGTCCAGGTCTTCTGGCCGTCCACGATCCAGTCGCCGCGGTCGCCGTCGCGGACGGCGCGGGTGCGGACGGCGGCGAGGTCGGAGCCGGCGCCGGGTTCGCTGTAGCCCTGGCACCACAGTTCTTCGACTGCTCGGATCCGTGGGAGGAACCGGGCCTTCTGTTCCTCGGTGCCGTGGTCGATCAGGGTGGGGCCGAGGAGTTGCTCGCCGATGTGGTTGACGCGGGCGGGGGCGTCGGCGAGGGCGTACTCCTCGTGGAAGGCGAGCTGCTGCGCGAGGCTCGCGCCGCGTCCGCCGTACTCCTCGGGCCAGCCGACGCAGGTCCAGCCGTGGTCGGCCATGTGCCGTTCCCAGGCGAGGCGTTCGGCGAACGCCTCGTGTTCCCGGCCGGGGCCGCCGAGTCCCTTCAGAGCGGCGAACTCGCCGCTGAGCCGGGTCTGCAGCCAGTCGCGTATCGCGGCGCGGAACTCCTCGACGCTGCTCATGGCCATACGTTAACCTACCAAACACTTGTTAGGGAAGGATGTGCAGCCGCCATGCCCGACGTTCCCGGCTCTTCCCGACTCCCCCGCTCCTCAGGGGTGTTGGTGCGCTGATGGACCTCTCGTACACCGCCGAGGAGGAAGAGTTCCGCGCCGCGGCCCGCGCCTGGCTGCGGGCGCACGTACCACCCGAACCGCTGCCGTCGCTGGAGACCGCGGAGGGCTTCGCCGCGCACCGCGTGTGGGAGGGCCGACTGGCCGCCGGGGGCTGGTCGGTGGTGTCCTGGC
Organism: Streptomyces laurentii; assembly: GCF_040635425.1. Taxonomy (NCBI): domain Bacteria; kingdom Bacillati; phylum Actinomycetota; class Actinomycetes; order Kitasatosporales; family Streptomycetaceae; genus Streptomyces; species Streptomyces laurentii. Next base: position 69,514 of record NZ_JBEYHT010000036.1, read on the forward strand.
CCGAGCGGTACGGGGGCCGGGACGCCGACCTGACGCGCTGGCTGCTCTTCGAGGAGGAGTACTACGCGGCGGGGGCGCCCGGCCGGGTCTCGCAGAACGGGGTCAGCCTGCTCGCCCCCACCCTCTTCGCGTACGGCACCGAGGAGCAGCGGGCCCGGGTGCTGCCGCCCATGGCGACCGGCGAGGTGATCTGGGCGCAGGCGTGGTCCGAGCCGGAGGCGGGTTCCGACCTGGCCTCGCTCACCTCACGCGCGGTGCGGACGGACGGCGGCTGGCTGCTGTCCGGGCAGAAGACCTGGTCGTCGCGGGCGGCCTTCGCCGACCGGGCCTTCGGGATCTTCCGCAGCGACCCCGGCCCGGCGGCGGAGGGCCGGCCGCACCGAGGCCTGACGTATCTGATGTTCGACCTGCGGGCGCCGGGCGTGACCGTGCGGCCCGTCGGGCGGCTCGACGGACGGCCGGCCTTCGCCGAACTCTTCCTGGACGACGTGTTCGTGCCGGACGAGGACGTCGTGGGCGAGCCCGGTCAGGGCTGGCGGATCGCGATGTCCGCGACCGGCAACGAGCGCGGGCTCACCCTGCGCTCCCCCGGCCGCTTCCTGGCCGCCGCCGACCGGCTCGTACGGCTGTGGCGGGAGCAGTCCGAGGCGTCGGCCGGGGTGACGGCGGACTCGGCGCTGCGCGACCGGGTGGCGGACGCGGTGATCGGCGCGCGCGCGTACCGGTTGTTCACGGCGGCGGGTGCGGCACGGCTCGCGGAGGGGGCGGACCTCGGGGCGGAGTCCAGCCTGAACAAGGTGTTCTGGTCCACGTTCGATCTCGCGCTGCACGAGACGGCGCTGGATCTGCTCGGCCCGGAAGGAGAGTCGGCGGATTCGGCGTGGGCCGAGGGGTACGTGTTCGCGCTCGCGGGTCCGATCTACGCGGGCACGAACGAGATCCAGCGCGACATCATCGCCGAGCGCCTGCTCGGCCTGCCGAAGGGCCGCCGCTGATGCGTTTCCTGCCGACCGACGAACAGCGTGCCTTCGCGCGTTCCCTGGACGCGATGCTGACCGCCGCCGGTACGCCGGGGATCGTACGGGCGTGGGCGGCGGGCGACCCCGGGCCGGGGCGGGCGCTGTGGGCGCGGCTCGGCGCGGCCGGGGTGTTCGCGCTCGCGGCGCCCGAGGCGTACGAGGGGGTGGGGCCGCTGCCGGCCGAACTCGCCCACGCCTTCGTGGAGTCGGGGCGCCACGCCGTCCCCGGCCCGCTGGTGGAGACGGTCGCGGCGACGGTGCTGCTCGCGGAACTGGGCGACCCGGCGAAGCGGTTGCCGGGCCTGGTCGCGGGCGAGACGGTCGCGACGCTCGCGCTCGACGTGTGCTCCCCGTACGCGCTGGACGCCGACGCCGCCGATGTCGTTCTGGCCGTCACCGGGGACGAGGTGTGGCTGGCGCCGGGGCATGGGGAGGTGCGGGTGTCGGCCGATCCGGCCCGGCGGCCGGCCCCGCCGCTGCCCGGGGGCGAACTCCTCGCCGCCGGGCCGGCGGTGCGGGCGGCGGCGCGGCGGGCGCGCGACTGGGCACTGCTCGCGACGGCCGCGCAGTCGCTGGGTGTGGGGCTCGCGCTGCTGGACCGGACGGTGGCGTACGCGCGGCAGCGCACCCAGTTCGGTGCCCCGATCGGCTCGTTCCAGGCGGTCAAACACCGGCTCGCGGACACGCTGCTGGGCCTGGAGTTCGCCCGCCCGCTGCTCTTCGGAGCGGCGCTCACGTGCGAGAGCGGTGATCTGGCGGCGGCCAAGGTGGCGACCGGCGAGGCCGCGTACGCGGCGGCCCGAACCGCCCTCCAGATCCACGGCGCCGTCGGCTACACCGACGAACTCGACCTCTCCCTCTGGCTCCGCAAGGCCCGCCCCCTCCGTGACGCCTGGGGCGCCCCGTCCTGGTGCCGCGCCCGCGTGCTGGCCGGCCCCACCCCGTAGAACGCCGAAGCACGGAGAACACCGAGGCAGGCGCGAGGGGGGTGTGTCAGTGGGCCATGCCAGAGTCTGCGCATGCTCGAGATCGTGGTGAAGACGGAGAACTGGGAACGGCACGTCCGCGTGTCCGCCGAGGAGCTGGCCGGGCTGGTCCGGCGCATCGGGGGTGACGGCGACCGGTTCCTGGTGCTCCAGCGGATACCCGACCTGCCCGATGTCTTCGCCCAGATCTGGCACGAGACCGGCGGCGACTACACGGTGGAGCACCGCGACGGGGCCGCCGACCGGCACTTCGAGGCGCGGGCCGGGGAACCCGAGGCCGTGATCGCGGCGCTGACCGGCTGGGCCCGCCAGGACGCCGGCTGGGACGCCGGTGTGGCGTGGTCACCGCTGGACATGGGTCCCGTCCCCGACGTACCGGCGCTCGAACTCCGCGACGACGACCGGGAGATGCTGGAGCAGCACGTCCGCGAGGTACTGGTCGGCGGTTACGCCTCCCGTGCCGAGCTGGCCGAACTCGCCGAGGAGTACCTGGTCACCGACGAGCACCGGCCGGTCTCGCGCGCGCAGGCGACGGCGCTCGCCGACCGCATGTGGCTGGAGCGGGTGGCGGAGCAGGCCGGCTGGCGGGGCGAGACCGACCCCGAACGGCTCACCCGCGCGTTCGCCGCGCTGAGCGAGGCCGGCATCACCGCCCGCGAGAACTTCGCCTGCTGCCGTACCTGCGCCGATGCCGAGATCGGCGCTCACGCCGGGCCCGAAGCCCGCGGCTTCGTCTACTTCCACTCCCAGTGCACGGACTCCGCCGCGACCGGACGCGGCCTGACGCTTCTCTACGGGGCCTTCGCCGACTCCCCCGAGGCCACCGCGGCCGTCGGCCACGAGGTGGTGGCCGCCCTCGAAGCGGTCGGCCTGCGCACCGCGTGGAACCACGACCCCAGTCGGGCCATCGAGGTTACTCCCCTGGACTGGCGCCGCCGCCTCGTCGGGTAGCAGGGGGACCGACGACCCGACCCTGAGGCTCAGCTTGCGGTCGGGACGCCGGCGACGCGGCGCTCGCCGCCGTTGCGCTCCTGCCAGAAGCGGTATACGTCAACGGCGTCGGCGCGCTCCTCGTAGCGCATCGGGAGCCGGCGCTCCTGCCAGGGCTTGGCGAACTCGTCGTAGAAGGTGTCGAGTTCGAAGTACTTGCGGTCGTCGACGTAGTGGGGCTCGTAGGCGTCGCGGGTGGTGAGGAAGACGACCTCGTCCGGCGAGCAGTAGTACAGCGAGCCCAGACACATCGGGCAGGGGTGGGCCAGCACGTAGATGGTGGTGCCGGTGAGGTGCTCGGTGCCGAGCGTGGTGCAGGCGTCGCGGATGGCGAGGATCTCCGCGTGCGCGGTGGGGTCGCCGGTCTGGGCGACCAGGTTGGGGCTCTCGGCGAGGATCTCGCCGTCCTTGACGATGACGGTCGCGAACGGACGGCCGCCCTCGGCGACGTTCCGACGGGCGAGGTCGATGGTGCGCGGGACGAAGTCCATGAGGTTCCTCCGAAGTGGGGGGAAAGAGGAGGGGAGGGGCGGAGGGGCGGGGCGGGGCGGAGGGGAGGAGGGAGGGGCGGGGCGGAGGGGGTGTCCGGCCCGCCCCTGGTGGCGCCTGGCGCGCGTACCCGTACGGGCACCGGTGCGCCTACCTGTACCCGTACAGGTCAGAAGGGCTTGGTGGGGAGGTACTTGCCGTCCAGGGTGATGACGGCGCGGTGACCGCCCTCGGGGTCCTCGACCTTCTTGACGTCGAGCCTGAAGTTGATCGCGGAGATGATGCCGTCGCCGAACTCCTCGTGCACCAGGGCCTTGAGGGTCGTGCCGTAGACCTGGAGCATCTCGTAGAAGCGGTACATCGTCGGGTCCGTCGGAATCCGGTTCGGCATCGAGCCGCGGACCGGGATGGCCTGCAGCAGCAGCGCGTCGCTCTCGTCGAGGCCCAGCAGCTCGGCCACGGCCTTGGCCGACTCCTCCGGCAGCGGGTGCTGGCCGAGAACGGCGGCGGTGGTGAAGGCCACCGACAGGCCGGACGCCTCGGCGATCTGCTTCCAGGACAGGTCCTTGCGCATCTTCGCGTCGACGGCCTTGTCCGCGAGGGCCTCACGAGCGGTCTGGTTGGACTGGGACTGCAGCATGATCGATACGTCCTTTCGGAGTGGGGGGATGAAGGGGTGAGGGGAGGGGTGGGGGGATCAGGCGGCGGCGAGGGCGCCGGCGGCGGGGCCGCCGGCCGGGGCGGTGAGGTCGTCGACGTCGCCGGTGGGGATGTCGTACACCCACCCGTGCAGGGCGACCGTCTTCTCCGCCAGCGCCCTGGCGACCGAGGGGTGGGTGGCCAGGTTCGCCAGCTGGGCGAGCACGTTCTCCCGGACCAGCGCGGCCACGTCGCCGTCGACGGTGGTACGGGCCACGGAGGCGTCCGCGAGCCGCAGCCAGTCGGCGACCGCCGGAGCGCCGGACAGGTCGTGGCCCTCGGCCAGGGCGGTCATCGCCCCGCAGGTGGAGTGACCACACACGACGATGTCCTTCACACCGAGCGCGGCCACCGCGTACTCGATGCTCGCCGCGACACCGTCGGCGCCGGGCGTGTAGGCGGGCACCAGATTGCCGGCGGTACGGATGACGAACAGGTCACCCGGCTCGGTACCGGTGATCAGTTCCGGGACGACGCGGGCATCGGAACAGCTGATGAACAGCGTCTCCGGCGTGTGGTGGGCGGCCAGATGCGCGAAGAGCTCCGCCTTGGCCGGAAAGACATCCCTCTGGAAGCGGGCGACGCCCTCGGTGAGGTCGGGCACGGGTCACTCCTCTCAAGACGCCCAGCCCCCGGTGGGCTGGTGACATCCACCCTGCATGACCCGTACCTATAGAGTCCAAGAGTTGTTGGGCATAAAAGCTATCGACCGCATCTATAGTCGACCTCATGGCCACTCTCGAACTGCGTCACCTGCGCTATCTGCTCGCGGTGGCCGAGCACGGCACGTTCACCCGCGCCGCCGAGGAGCTGCACATCTCCCAGCCCACGCTCTCCCAGCAGGTCAAGCAGCTGGAGCGGACCCTGGGCGTGCAGCTGCTCGACCGCACCGGCCGCACCGTGCGCCTCACCGACGCGGGCGCCGTCTACGCCGACCACGCCCGGCGCGCGCTGCGCGACCTGGCCGCCGCCGAGCGCGCCGTCCACGACGTCCAGGACCTCTCCCGCGGCCACCTGCGCCTGGGGCTCACCCCCACCTTCACGGCGTATCTGCTCGGCCCCCTCACCGCCGAGCTGCACACCCGCCACCCCGGCATCACACTGACCGTGCGGGAGACCAGCCAGGACCGCATCGAAGCCGCCCTGCTCGCCGGCGACCTCGATCTCGGCATCGCCTTCGGCGGGCCCCACCTGCCCGGCGTCGCCGCCACCGCGCTGTTCACCGAGACCCTCAGCCTCGTCACCGGCACCGCGCGCGCCCGGGAGCTGCCGGACCCCCTACCGGTCCACTCCCTCCAGGACGAACAACTCGCCCTGCTCAGCGCCGACTTCGCCACCCGCGGTCACATCGACGCCTACCTGGCCCGGCACCGGACCGCCCCGCGGACCACGATCGAGGCCAACTCCGTCCAGGCCCTCACCGAGATCGTCCGGCGCACCCCGCTCGCCACCGTCCTGCCCGACGCCGTCACCCATGACCACCCCCACCTCACCCCCGTCCCGCTCGACCCGCCCCTCCCCACCCGCACCGTCACCCTCCTGCACCGCGAGGGCGCCTACGCCAGTGCCGCGGCCCGCGCCTTCACCCGGCTCACCCACGACCTCGTCCGCGCCCGCGGATACGCTCCGCCCGAGTAGGCCGAGACCGCCGCCACCGCCGCCACCGCCACCGCCACCGCCACCGATGAGGGAGAGAACCGTGGAGCACACCGAGCCGGGCCCCGCCGTCGTCCTGATCACCGGCGTCATGGCCGCCGGGAAGTCCACCGTGGCCGAGCTCCTCGCCCGCCGCCTGCCCCGGGCCGCGCACGTCCGCGGCGACCTGTTCCGGCGGATGATGGTCTCCGGCCGGGAGGAACCGCTGCCCGACGCGCCGCCTGAGGCCCGGGCGCAGATGGAGCTGCGTCACCGGCTGTCCGCCCTGGTCGCCGACGAGTACGCGCGCGACGGCTGGACCGCGGTCGTCCAGGACATCGTCCTGGGGGACGACCTGCCCGCGTACGCCGCGCGGATCCGCACCCGTCCGCTGTACGTGGTCGTGCTGGCGCCCTCCGCCGAGACCGTACGGAGCAGGGAGTCCGGGCGGGACAAGACCGGGTACGGGGAGTGGTCGGTGGAGGCGCTCGACCGCGTCCTGCGCGAGCGGACGCCGCGCGTCGGGCTCTGGCTGGACACCTCCGGCCAGGGACCGGACCAGACGGTCACCGCGATCCTGGAGGGGCTCCCCGCGGCGCGCGTGGACACGTACTGACGGGAGCCGTCCGGGCGTTCCGTTCCCGTGGGCCGTTCAGGCCGTGTGCCCCTCGACGTTGGCGATCATCCGGCGCAGCACCTTCAGCGCCGCCACGTACTCCTCGTCGCTGACGCCCTCGTGGACCACGGCGCGCAGCTCGGTCGCCAGCTCGCGCAGCCGGACCCTGGCCGCCTCCCCCGCCTCGGTGAGGCGCAGACGCCGTTCGTCGTCGAACCGCAGCCAGCCGCGGTGGACCAGTTGGTCGACGACGCGGCTGATCTCGTGCGGCCCGTCGGCCGGCGGGGTCAGCTCGGCGACCGTCTCCTCGCGGCTCGGCGCCTCGGGCCGGTAGGTCACATGGTTGAGCACCCAGTACTGCGGCTGCGTCACGTCGACCCTGGCCATCGCGTCTCGCAGATGCCGGGTGACGGCCGTGTGCGCCAGGCCGCTCCAGTAGCCGACGGGCTGGGTGGCGAGCATGTCGTCCGCGGCGGCCGGATGCGCGGACGCCTGGTCGGTGGCGGCGGTCACGGGCGTACTGGTGTCGGTCAGTTGATCCACTCAGCCGACGCTACCCGCGCCCGCCGGCGGCGGACACCCCGCGCCGGAGCACGACAGTCGCCACCAGGAGCGCGGGGCGGGGCACGCGGGGACCGACGAATTCACGCGACCGATTCCGGCCACGCGTTCTCGACGTCCTCTCGGGCCGGGCCCGAGAGATGACGCCGTCTCAGATGGTCGGGGTGTCGTCGACGACCGGCTTGTGGACCTCGATGACCGGCTTCCATCCCGAGGAGAACTCGATGAAGTCCGCACGGGTGGGGTAGGTGTCGACCGCGCGACGGTCACGCTTGGGGGTTTCGGTCGCCTTGCGCCCCCGGGGAACCTGCTCCTCGAAGATGTCGACCTTCACGTCGGGAACCTCCTTGAGGCCCTGGCGCCAGATCTGCACGACGTCGGCGCCGAACGCCTGCCGGGCCGCGGCGTAAAGGGCCGTGAGGGCCCCCTTGTCCCCACCGGGGACGAAGAGCGCCAGGTCCAGCACGACACCGGCGGACTGGAGGACCTCGATGGTCGCCGAGCCGTTCTCGTCGGCGACGTAGACCCCGGCTTCATTCTCGTCGTCGGGAAGGCAGGTGACCTCTTCCTGGAATACGGTTCGCGCCGTGATCGAGCCGCCCTCGAATTCCTCACCGGGCTCGGTCAGAAAAGCGGGGACATAGCAGCCGGGAAGCTTGAGTTCTGCCGTGTCGGCGGAAATGAAGACCCTGTCCTTGACGCCGAGATTCGTCACCTCTTCCAGCGAGATGCGGCGAGCGGCGATCTTCTCCGTGTTCACGATTTCCCTTTCAGGTTGCACTGTCCCTCAGAACAAGGACGCTATCACGAAATCACGAGGTCAACTGCCCAGTAATCGCTGGGTAAATGACGTCCGATGAGCTGCGCGGGAAGGCGCCGAAGCGAGCGCCACCGGACCAGGAACGCGCATCCGCCCGGCAGTGTCTCTCGCCATGGCGTGAGGGATCAACTGGCGGTTGCATTTCGGTGCGTTGGGTAACGCAGAGGAACCAATGGGGAGTTTACGGAAGATATCCCCCATATCATCTTCGGGACGATGGCGGCGAGATAAGGCGCCCCCTTCGCGCCGGGGCGCGTTCTCTGCCCACAGTAAGGAGAAACCTCGCGATCGGAGCTCCCCGCCCGACCGGTGCCCGCGACATCACCTCCAGCCCTCGACGGGCAACCCGGGACCGATCCCGACCTCTCACCCTTTTCGACCTCACACGACCAAAGCGGACGGCCTCGCGCTGCGCCGAAACCCCTTCGTCTGAGCCGGTTCGCACTTCCTATACTCGTGCCGGCTCATAGAGGGGGAGGTGGCGGCCATGAAGCTTGCCGAGGCACTGGCGGAACGCGCGGAGGCGACGCGCCGTGTAGAGCAGTTGCGCGCACGCGTCGTCGACAGTGCGCGGTATCAGGAAGGCGAGACGCCCGCCGAGGACGCGGCCCAGCTGTTGGCCGAGGTCGCCGGGACGCTGGACTCTCTGGAGAGCCTGATCCGGCGGATCAACCGGACCAATGCCACCGTGGAAACGGGTCCGGACGGCACCCTGACCGACGCGCTCGCGCGCCGGGATGTCCTGCGGCTGCGTCACTCCGTGGTCACCGCGGCGGCGGACGCGGCGGCCGGCAAGGGCGAGCGGGGATACGGCCGGCAGCTCCGGTCCGAGCTGGTGATGCTGTCCGCGCTTCCGGTCGCGGAACTGCGCGGTCAGGCGGATGTGCTCGCCCGGGAGATCCGGGAGATCGACGTGCGGATCCAGCGGACGAACTGGGAGGTCGATCTGCTGGACTGAGCAGTCCGGCCGACGGAAACGATGTGGAGCAGGTAGCCGCTTCGGAGGCGTGCACATACCGGGGGCTGGCGGTTTTCCAGCCCACGCTGGCGCGTGAAGAGCAACGCGGGGTTCGACTCCCCATTCAACAGTGCAGCTCAGCACCGCGCACAGGTAACCGTGCACAGCACACAGCACATCACCACGTGCAGATCCGGGGCGGCGAGGGCGGGTTCGGGGCTTTCCACATCACAGCAGCAGCACCATGGGGAACGATGAGGAGAACGGCGGCCTCCGGCTCTGTCGGCGGCTCGGCCGTCCTCCCGTTTCCCCCGCCGACCGACATGTCACGGTGAGGGCCCTCGCTCGGGCACAACCCCGCATCGGCCGCCCGCGTGACGTGCGGCGCCGTCGTGCCGCCGGTCCCCTGCACCGGACCCCGCCGAAACTAGTGCCGCATCAGGCAACCTTCGCCTCTCGTGACGAGTCGCCCGGTCGCTGCGGTTGGCAGCTCCGGGCGATCAGAATGATCACGTGGCTGAA